>JAJYQG010000146.1 GCA_021794775.1 Pseudomonadota bacterium | reverse complement strand
TCCATGATCATTTCCAGATCGTGATGCCCTGGCGCCTGAGCATCCGCTCCGAATGTCTGAAAAACATGCGGCTGGGCGGCTGCAGCTGGCGCCATTTTTTCTTCGACCATCCCGGCAACCGCCTCCGATGCGGTCTGCTCGGCAAGAGCGGCCCCCCAATCGTCCGCGCTGATTTCCTGGCTCTCTTCTTCCATCATCGCTTCACTCCTTTAAACCGAACCCGTCCGACGTGGACAGAAGACGTTCAACCTTCAAGGCGTATTGATTGTTAAAAACGCCATAACGGCATTCCATCACCGGCACCGCATCAACCTTGCCACAGACCACATCGGCCATCTCGACAGGAACCACATCGCCGGGCTTCAAATTGAGCAATTGTTCGACCGTCAGGCGAGCTTGGGCCAATTCGACCACCAACTCGATTTCAGCCGATTGGACCTGACGCGATAACATCTGCATCCAACGTCGATCCACCGCCAGATGGTCCCCTTGCATCGAGCTGTACAACAATTCCCGTATGGGTTCGATCATGGAATAAGGCATGCAGATGTGCACGCCTCCACCGCCCCCCCCGCCAAACTCAATCTCGAAACTGCTCGCCACCACCACCTCATTGGGGGTCGCAATGTTGGCAAATTGGGGATTCAACTCAGAACGCACAAACTGGAACTCCAGCGGATAAACCCCTTCCCAGGATTTTTCATAGGCAGCAAACAACGCCTCCAGCATCTTTTGAATGATGCGATGCTCGGTCTGGGTGAATTCGCGCCCTTCAACCCGGGTGTGGAACCGACCATCACTGCCAAACAGGTTGTCCACCACCAGAAAAATCAGATCGGGATCGAACACGAACAACGCATTACCCCGCAAGGGCTTGGCCTGAACCAGGTTGATGTTGGCGGGAACCTGCAGGTTGCGGATAAACTCGCTGAACTTGACCACCGTCAGCTGCCCTACGGAAACGTCTGCCGCACGCCTGACCAGATTGAACAACTCGATGCGAAACAAGCGGGTGAAACGCTCGTTGATGATCTCCATCGTCGGCATGCGACCACGCACGATGCGCTCTTGCTTGCCCAGATTGTAGGCGCGCGGTCCGTTCCCCGACGCACCGCCATCTGCCTCCTGCTCCTGCTCATCTTCCCCTGTAACCCCGCGCAGCAGGGAATCCACTTCTTCTTGAGAAAGAAATTCGCTCATGGCCATCGATCACTGGATGATAAAATCCGTGTACAGCACATCCACCACCCCCTCATGGTCTTCCTCTTCACCTTTGCTTCCCTTCTCAGGCAGAATCTCGGTGACGGATACCGGCTTGGCCGGCTCGGCGGCAGCCTCCGGATGCGGTGCCGCTTGCTGCAATGCAGCCGCCAGCCCACCAGCCACCGGCGCCGCATCCTGGGACGATGCCGCGGGCGGTGCGATGGGCGCAGCAACCTCAGCCGGCGCTGGCTTTTTGAAACCCAACGAACGATTCACAAGATACAAAATCTCGGCCGTCAGACGCTTTTTGCCTTCCACGGTGGAAAGTTGCGAAGCACGCTTGCTCGACAACAGTTCAAGCAGTCTGCTGCGAATTTCAGGAGTTTCTTTCTTGATCTTTTCTTCCAGTTCGGGATCGTAGGTTTTAAGGCTCAGTCCCACCTGAAGTACCTGATCGCCATTCTCCTGTACCAAATTGACAGTAAAGCGTTCAAGGGGCACAAAAATCGCGGGAGCACTGGCTTCGGCCTCTTTCTTTTTGGCTTTTTCATCCTGATGAGGCTTGTTCTTCACCAAAAAGAACCAAGCTGCCCCTCCACCACCCCCAAGCAGGAGCAAAACAACCACCAATATGATGACCAGCTTTTTCTTGGACTTTGCCGGCGCTCCAGCGCCTTCTTCAGGTCCTTTTTTTTCCTCTTTTTTGGCCATGATCCGTCTATCCTGTTACGTTAAGCAAAGGTATCCACCAGCCCCGTCCGTATCTGTGTTGCCTTCGGGACAGAGGCAGACAAGCCAGAGGATACCTCAGTCACGTTGTTTCGCGAAGCCGTCGTCTCTCCCCAGCGGTACGATGAATGCCCTCCCCCCCCCTGAGAACCGCCTCGCTGATCGCTGACGCTGGACTGCCCCAGCATCAGACCACTGCTGGCCAACTGTTCTGCCAGATGGGGCAAAGCCTGCTGAATCGCGTCTCGTACCGCCGCATGGGGCGAACTGAAAAAAGCATTGGCCTGGTTGCCCGCAACCTGAACCACCACCGTCATCGGTCCCAGACCCGGCGGGTTCAGCTGCAATTCTGCTGAGCTCTGATTTTGCGCAATCATCCATGTCACTTTCTGCCCCAACTCCTGCCCCCAAGCGACCGTGGACCCCAAGGGGGTCGCAAGGGCCATGGAAGAGGTCGTCGCGGGTGCCGTCGAAGACAATGTCAGCGCCGACCAAGCCAAGGGATTGCCCGCAGATGGCGCAGCAAGCGCGGGCTTATGCCCCTCTGTCGTGCCTGGCTCAACTTGAGCCGTTGTCAAACCTTCCGTGCCCGCAGCCGCTGTCAGAGCCGTCGCGATGGCGGCAGACGAGGCTCCTGCAGGCAATGCCGTCCCATCCGCGGGTGGGAACGTGGCCGATTTCTCACCCTGCTGCCCCTGGCCCGACGACGATCCAAACCCCGCCACTCCACCGGCAACTTGAGGGGCCGGCCCTTTGGCCAACGCACCCGAACCGCTCGGCCCCGCAGCGTAGGCAGGAACCATCCAGGCTGCCGCGGGAATATAGCCTGCCACGGCTGCTTGCTGCGCCGAGGCAGGATCTTGAGGCTTTTTGGTTGTCTCCTGAGACTCCAGATTGGCCGTCCCCTGCCCCACAGAAGACGATGACGTGCTGGCCAGCATCACCGACGCAGCCGACTGGGTCGCGGTAGCCGGAGTCGCCACGGACGGCAAAATGGGCTTTGTGGCACTCTGGCTCTCTGCCCCACTTGAGGCCGGATTCTGGCCCGAAGCGGTGGCACCCTGCCGCGCCACGGACACCGTTCCGTCCCCGGAACCCGACACTGGCTTGTTCGAGGCGGAGGACAAAGCAGGCTGACCTGCTGACGCCGCACTGGAGGGTGAGCTTCCTCCCCCTTGAGAAGATCCGGTCTTCCCATCCGGGGATGCCCCATGCCCCGAGCCGACACTTTGCGTCGGTGGCAAACCCGATGGGCCGGCCAACTGCTGGCTCAGAAGCTCGGCAAAACCGCTGCCGCCTGCATTCTTGGCTGAAGCGGTGGGCGTCAATGACGTGCTTTTCACTACGGGTATCGGTTGCATGCTTTCCTCCGATCAGTCGGTTTCCATGACGCGACGCTGCACATTCTGATTCACCATCTCATCGGTCGTCTTCTGCTCCCGACGATTTTCCTTGAGTTGCTCTCGATCAGCATGGCGATCGGCCAGCACTTCCATCGATTGCACCTGGTGGTACGTCTTGCGCACCTCAGCCTGGTTATGTCGCAGCTGTTCTTGCATTTGCTCCAAAACGGCAGCTTGCTGACGAACCGCTTCGTCCAAGCGATCCAAGAAATTCCTGAAATTTATCAGGGTATCGTAGCTTTCACCCTTCTGGCCGGCCTGCTCATAGCGCGTCTCGTAGTCGGAGCGAAAGTTTTGCAACATGACCAGCTTGTCGCGTTCTTGCTGAAAACGGCGGTTGGTATACCCCAACGCCCGGGCTGCCTGGTCGTTGCGCAGCGTGGACAGCTCTTTCAGAATTTCCAATGGAAACGGTTGCGTCATGATGAAAGGCCTCGGTCAAACTGCTCAAAATCGTGACTGCAAGACTCCAGCGTAGCACGCTCTTCTATGCCCTGGACGAGAAAGCGCTCCATGGCAGGATACCTCTGTATTCCCTCATCCAGCAAGGGATCCGATCCATGAACGTAGGCCCCCACGCTGATCAAATCGCGGTTGCGTTGATAGTGCGCATAAAGCTGTTTGAAGTACTGCACGCGCCGCATATGCTCTCCAGATACCAATTGGTGCATGGCGCGACTGATGGAAGCTTCGACATCGATCGCGGGGTAATGTCCTTGCTCTGCCAAGCGACGTGACAACACGATATGCCCATCCAGAATAGCGCGCGCACTGTCCGCAATGGGGTCCTGTTGATCATCCCCTTCCGTCAACACCGTGTAAAACGCGGTGATCGACCCGCCATCATCGGCCCCATTGCCCGCGCGTTCCACCAGCTTGGGCAACTTGGCAAACACGGAAGGCGGATAACCTTTGGTGGCAGGTGGCTCACCAATCGCCAGTGCTATCTCGCGCTGCGCCATGGCATAGCGCGTCAGGGAATCCATAATCAACAAGACATTCTTATGCTGGTCACGAAAATATTCCGCAATGGTGGTGGCATAAGCCGCTCCCTGCAAACGCAGCAACGGACTGGTATCGGCAGGAGCTGCCACCACCACGGCACGGGCCATGCCCTCACGACCCAGAATGTCGTTGATGAACTCGCGAACTTCCCGCCCGCGCTCACCGATCAGCCCCACCACAATCACATCCGCTGATGTGAAGCGTGCCATCATGCCCAGCAAAACACTCTTGCCAACACCACTGCCAGCAAACAGCCCCATACGCTGGCCACGTCCCACCGTCATCAAGGCATTGATGGCGCGCACACCCACATCCAGCGGCAGGTCGATCGGGGCCCGTTCGAGTGGATTGATGGGGCGGCTCTGCAAGGGCGCCAGCGCGCCACCATCCAGCGAGCCCAAGGTGTCCAGAGGGCGGCCCGCGCCATCCACCACACGACCGAGCAAGCATTCGCCCACCGGGAGATGGCGCACACGGTCGCTCAAACGACGGCGTGGAACATGACGTTTGCCCAACAGCATAAAACTGGGCTGTACGTCCGCCGGAACCACCCTTGCCCCAGGCACCAAACCATGAATTTCATTTTCCGGCATGATGAACAAGCGCTCCCCGGAGAAACCCACCACCTCCGCTTCGATGCGATGCTGGGGCAATTCGATCACACAGGTGCTGCCCACCGGCAAACGCAAACCTACCGCCTCCATGACCAGACCCGTAGCTTTAACCAGCTGGCCACTGACTTGCAACACCGTCACTTGCTTCACCGTTTCCCGAGCCAGGGCCAGGCTCTCGCACCAACGCGAGCTCAAGGGCGTCGTCATCGCAACATCGCTCACGACCCTTTCTCCAACCATTCCCCATCCCGTCCCAAGGACGCCAGCACGGTTTTCCAGCGATGTCCGACCGAGGCATCGATCTGACTGTGCGCCGTATCCAAACGGCATCCACCGCGCTCCATGGAAGCATCTTCCAACAACTTCCAACCGCTGTGCGACAGCTGCTCGCCCATGGCTGCGCGTACCAGCACCATATCCTCGGGATGAACAGTCACATGGGCCGACTGATTGAAATGCGGCAACAGGGCCAAGGCTTCCCGAATCACCACGAGAAGCTGCTCAGGCTTGGCCCTGATCGTTTCGCGTACGATCTGGCGCGCTACTTCCAGAGACAGGTCGAATACAGCCTGCACCACCGCATCGTCGACTCCCGAAATATGCTTCTGAAGGTTTTCCAGAACGGCCTGCAGATGCTGCACCTCCTGCACCACCTGCCGCTTCCCTTCTTCGTAGCCCACCTGGTAACCGATCTGATAGCCCGAGCGATGCCCTTCTTCTTCGGCCTGCTGATGAAGGCGTTCCAACTCTGCCGCCGTCGGAAGCGGTGGCAATATTGGCGGCACAACAACCTTGGTTTCCGGGGGAGGGGCAGCAACAGGGAGCCGTTCGGGCGGAGCGTCGAAGCGCGGCAGTTCCCAACGTTGATAATTCATCGCTCATGCCTCTCAAAGAAAAGCGTCATCGCCCTTGCCACCCAACGCGATCTGACCTTCATCGGCCATGCGGCGCACGATCTTGATGATTTCTTTCTGTTCGGCTTCAACTTCACTGACGCGCACCGGTCCTTTCGATTCGAGGTCCTCGCGCATCATTTCGGCTGCACGCTGCGACATGTTTTTGAACACTTTCTCGCGCAGTTCGGGGCTCGCGCCCTTCAGGGCCACGATCAGCGACTCAGACTGAACTTCGCGCAAGACCAACTGGATGCCACGATCGTCAATCTCCAGCAGATTATCGAAGACGAACATTTCGTCCAGAATCTTTTGAGCCAGTTCGGGATCGTAAGCACGCACCGCCTCGATCACCGACGCCTCCGTCGTTCCCCCAACATAGTTGAGAATTTCTGCCGTGACCTTGGTCCCGCCCTTGATGCGTTTCTTGGTGGTGGCCGCTCCCATCAACAATTTGGTCAACACATCGTTGAGCTCCCTCAGGGCAACGGGCTGAACCCCATCCAGGGTAGCGATGCGCAACACCACATCGTTGCGCGTGCGTTCGGTCAAAGCATTGAGAACTCCAGCACACTGATCGGGCTCCAGATGCGACAGGATCGTGGCGATGATCTGGGGATGTTCATTGCCCACCAGTTCGGCAATGCCGGGCGCATCCATCCACTTGAGGCTTTCGATGCCACTGGTATCCCCCCCATGCAAAATGCGCTCAATCAACCCCGCCGCTTTATCATCCCCCAAC
>JAJYQG010000169.1 GCA_021794775.1 Pseudomonadota bacterium | reverse complement strand
AGCCGCCACACGCACACCGGGAACCTGCGCCCAGCGCATTTGCAAGTCTTTTTGCAATTGCTCAGCACTGCGCTGCCGCTCTTCCCAAGGCTTGAAGACGACGCCACCGATGCCCTGATTGAGAACCGGCGCTCCCGTGATCTGGAACATTTGATAATACTCGGGCTCTTGCCTGGCGATGCGCTGAATGGCCTCAGCATTGCGCAACATCTGATCCGACGTCATATTGGCAGGACCGATCATCGAATACAACACAATGCCCTGATCTTCCTGGGGTGCCAGTTCGCGCATGGAGGTCATGAACAGAAAAACGGTCAACCCCAGAAAGAGGAACCCCATGACAATCCACACCACATGGGTACGCAAGGCACTCTCCAACGTGCGGCGGTAACCTTCATGCAACCGATCCAGCCGACGCTCCAGCAAGGCCAGAAAACCACTGGACGGTCCATCGTGTTTCAGAAAACGGGCGCACATGACCGGTGACAGGGTCAACGCCACCACCCCGGAAACGGTCACCGCCCCAGCAAGGGTGAAAGCAAACTCGGTGAACAAGGCTCCGGTCAGCCCCCCCTGAAAGCCAATCGGGATGTACACCGCCACCAACACCACCGTCATGGCCAGAATTGGTCCGGCCAACTCGCGGGCGGCAAGCAAAGCAGCATCCAGCGCTGATTTGCCTTCGCGCTGATGACGCTCAACGTTTTCCACCACAATGATCGCATCATCCACCACCAACCCAATGGCCAAAACCAGGGCCAGCAAGGTCAACAGGTTGATGGAATAGCCCAGCACCAGCATGATCAGGAAGGTTCCGATCAGGGACAGTGGCAACGTCACCACTGGAATGAAGACCGCGCGCACCCTGCCGAGAAACAAAAAAATCACCGCCGTGACAATGGCCAAAGCTTCCAGCAACGTCTTGGCCACTTCGTGAATGGCCGACGTGATGTACTCCGTCGAATCGTAGACGATCTTCCCGGTCAAACCGGCAGGCAATTTGGCCTGCAACGCTGGAAAAGCCTTACGCACCCGCTGGGCGACATCCAGCACATTCGCATTGGGGGCCACCTTGATGCCGATGAAGACCGACTTCTTGCCATCGAAAGCCACATTAAAATCATAATTGTCCGCACCCAGCGTCACCTCTGCCACATCTTCAAGACGCACCAGTGACATCCCTTTCTGCTTGACCACCAAGCGCTTGAATTCCTCAACAGAATGCAGATCGGTCCCCGCGGTCAGATCGACCGTCACAGCCTGACCCTTGGTAGCTCCTGCGGCGGCAAGATAGTTGTTGGCAGCCAAAGCCGCACTGACATCGGCTGCGGTCACACCATTGGCTGCCATGCGTGTCTGATCGAGCCAGGCGCGCAAAGCAAAATTGCGCGCACCGAGCAATTCCGCTGTCTGCACGCCATCGAGAGAATCCAACGTAGGCTTCACCTCGCGCAACAGAAAATCGGTCACGTTGCTGGTGGCCAGCGTATCGCTGTAAAAACCCATGTACATGGCATCGATGGTCTGTCCCACCTGCACCGACAAGATCGGTTGCTGCGTTTGGGCTGGCAACTGATTGCGCACCGAATTTACCTGGGTGTTGATCTCGGTCAGCGCCTTGCTGGCATCGTAATTGAGGCGCAAGGTAGCGGTGATGACCGACGCTCCCATGAGGCTGTTGGAGGAAAGGTAGTCGATCCCCTGGGCCTGGGCGATGGCGGCCTCCAGGGGTTGGGTGATGAATCCGGCCACGGTTTGGGCATCGGCCCCAAAATAGTTGGTGGTGATGGTCACCACGGCGTTTTGGGTACGGGGATACTGGCTGACCGGTAAGCTCAACACCGCGCGCAACCCCAAGACCAGGATCACCAGATTGACCACCGTGGCCAACACCGGCCGTCGCAAGAACAAGTCAGTAAAACGCATGGGCCTGGTCTCAGTGCTCTTGAGGCGTTGGATGAGGATCATCCGGTGGCGTACCATCGGTACGAATGGCGATGGTCATCCCGGACTTGAGTTTCAGGTGTCCACTGGTCACCACCTCGTCTCCCTCTTTGAGACCATCCAGCACCACCACTTGATCACCCCGCGTCTCTCCGGTGGTGATAAAAGCTTGCTGAACCGTGGGCGGCTGGCCAACCGTATCATGATGCACCACGAAAACCGTCGCGCCATACGGATTGAACGCAATGGCAGCCTGTGGCAGCGTCAACTGAGGCTTGGCCTTGTCATAGCTCCAGGTCACATGAGCAAAAGAACCTGGCAACAAAGACAAGGGGGAAGCATCGAGCTTGGCTTCCACCGCCAAATTGCGCGTCGTCGCATCGATTTCAGAGTTATAAGCCAGAACTCGAGCCGTGACCCGTTTGCCGGGCCATGCGTCAAACGTCAACAAGACCTGCTGTCCATGCTCAAGCTTGGAGAGGTATTGCTGGGGCAGATTGAAGTCGACACGCAACCGATCCACGGTTTGCAAGCTGGCGATTTTATCCCCTGGATTGAGATACTGTCCGGGACTCAGGGTGGTGACGCCCATGCGTCCACTGAAGGGGGCGCTGATCATTTTTTTGGCCAACAAGGCCCGTGCCTGGTTGCACTGGGCTTCACGACTGCGGACATCGGCCTCATCACCCTCCAGTTGCGCCTGACTGATGGCATGGATGTCGGCCTGAGCCTGATCGCGTTTCAATGTCAGGCGCGCCAGGCCAAGCCCAGCCTCCTGGACAGCGAGCGCAGCCTTTTCCGCATCGTCCACCATTTCGACCAAAATCTGCCCTTCTTTGACCCAATCACCAGAATGAAAACGCACCTGCCGCACGGTTCCTGCAACCTCAACCGTCAGATTGGCACCCTGCAGCGCACGCAATGCCCCAATGGTTTCAAAGGAAGGCTGCCAAGGGGTACGGTGCAACGTCATCACCGTCACCGTTTGGGGTGGGTGGGCTGCAGAACTCAGGTATTTCTGCATCATGGCCCTTTTGAAGAGATTGAAGCCAACCAAGCCCCCTCCCAGCAATACCATGAGAAGCACCATGATCATGAAACGCTTTTTTGAAGATGGCTGACGGGTTTGGTTCATGGATTCCCCGAAGTATCATGATCGTTGGAAAGGGCGGAGGACGCTGACCCGTTGGCCATCGCAGGCTCTCCCCCCAAGGCAAGGAAAAACGCGGCCGTATCGGCAAGACGGGCTCCCTTGGCTGCGGCCACAGCACTGCGCCGCGCCGCCTCTTGTTGACGTGCCGCCAACAATTGCGGGTAAGAAACCCCACCCAATTGATATTGGCGCTCGGTCAAGCGCAACGTTTCGCGCTGCCCCTGTTCGGCTTCCTGCTGCGCACCTTCCGTTGCGGCGTCGTGATCGAGCGCGCGCAGGACATCGGCCATGCTGCGAAAAGCATCCACCACCGTTTGCCGATACTGGGCAGCAGCCGCATCCACGGCGGCACGGGCACTGCGCTCTTGGGCGGCCAAAGCCCCGCCGTGAAACAATGGCTGCACCACGCCAACCCCCAGCCCCCACACCGAGGAAGCAGGGCTGAACAAAGCGCCTGGCGTCAGCGCCATGGCGCCCATGTTGCCCGTCAATTTGAGGTCAGGATAGGCCCCAGCGATGGTGACACCCAGATTGGCATTGGCCGCATGCCATTGGGCTTCACTGGCGCGAATGTCGGGGCGCTGGCGCAACATGGCGGAAGGCACGACCGAAGGCAGTTCGGCCGGCAAGTGCAGATCCTCCAGCCGGAATTGGGGTAAATCGTGTTGGGCAGGATATTGTCCAAGATAGGCCGCCAGCTGATGACGCGTCTGGTCAAGCTGCTGCAACAAGGCGAGTTCACTGCTTCTATCCTGCGCCAGATCGGTCTGGGGTTGCGCCAGGTCGTTGACCGATAAGGCACCGAGTTGCTGTCGTTGGCGAGCCAACGACAGCAACTCGCTCTGGCTGCGCACCTGCGTCTGAGTTTCCTCGATCTGAGCACGCAACATCGCCTCACGAACCACGGTGGTCACCACATTGGCCGCCAGCGTTTCACGGGCGGCCTGCCACAAATGGGCCTGCATTTCGTGCTGGGCTTCCAGAGCCTCAATCTGACGGCGATTGCCGCCAAACACATCCAGAGGATACGACACGTTCACCGATGCGTTGCTAAGGCTGAAAGTGTAAGCTTGGCCGCCAGGCAAGCCGTAGGCTGCCGTGGAAATACGCTGGCGGGTTTGCCCCAGTTGCGCATCGACCGAAGGTACCGTCAGGTTGCTGCGTACCGCCGAGGCATACTCACCCGCTTGTATCAAACTGGCCTGCGCCGCCGCAACCGTAGGATTCTGTTCGAACGCCACTTGAACCAGGTGATCCAGGGAAGGACAGCGGTAAGCACGCCACCAATCGGCAGCCTGGGCACCGTCGAAACGCTGATCGGAAACAGCGGGGGGCGATGGCAGAACCGCCGCTCCTTGTTGCAGTTTGGGCGCAGAAAAATCCGGACCAACCGTGGTGCAGCCCGCCAACAGCAAACAGGCCACAAGCGTCATCCGACGATGCCGGAACGCACCCTTGCGCTCAAAGCCCAAGCCCTTCATGCCACCTCGCACCGAGACCCCCTTAATCGTGACCAAGCGACTATTGTACGCAGGCGAACGAATTTTAACAATGCGGGGGGTCAACCCTCCGTCCGCGATGCCCGTTTGCGTTCATGTTCCTGCAAATACCGTTTGCGAATACGCAGCGTCTGAGGCGTGATTTCCACCAACTCATCGTCATCGATGAATTCAATGGCAGACTCCAACGTCAAGGATACGGGCGGTGTCAGCACCACCGCCTCATCCTTGCCCGCCGCGCGAATATTGGTCAGTTGTTTGGTCTTGACCGGATTCACCACCAAATCATTGTCTCGACTGTGGATACCGATCACCATGCCTTCATAGACCCGATCGCCCGGCACGACAAACATGCGGCCACGCTCTTGCAATTTCCACAAGGCATACGCCACCGCATCTCCCTGTTCGGCCGAAATCAGCACCCCGTTACGGCGTGCAGGGATTTCGGGTTTCATGGGCCCGTAATCGTCGAACACGTGACTCATCAACCCCGTGCCCCGGGTCATGGTCAAAAATTCCGACTGGAAACCAATCAACCCTCTGGCAGGAATACGATAGTCCAAACGGACCCGGCCTTGACCATCGGGCTGCATATCCTGCAAATCGCCACGACGCTCGCCAAGCGCCTGCATGACCGCACCCTGGTGCCCTTCCTCCACGTCCAACGTCAAGGATTCGAAAGGCTCGCAACGTACCCCATCCAAATCTTTCAGCAACACACGCGGACGAGAAACCGCCAGTTCATAGCCTTCACGTCGCATGTTCTCCAGCAAAATGGTGAGATGCAACTCCCCACGCCCCGATACCAAGAAGACATCGGTGTCGTCGGTATCCTGCACCCGCAAGGCCACATTGCTCAGCAATTCCCGATCGAGTCGCTCGCGCACCTGACGACTGGTGACAAACTTGCCTTCCTGGCCAGCGAAGGGAGAAGTATTGACCTGGAAATTCATGGTCAAGGTCGGTTCATCCACCGCCAGCATGGGCAACGCTTCGGGTTTGTCAACGTCGCATAACGTCACGCCAATGCCCACCTCGTCAATGCCGGTCACCAATACGATGTCGCCCGCCTCAGCACTTTCAAAGGGAACACGCTCGAGCCCTTTGAAACCCAGAACCTGATTGATGCGTCCCCGCTTCGGCACCACATCAGGACCGCGCATCACGGCCACATCTTGCCCCGGCCGTATCCGCCCCCGGTGCACCCGGCCAATCCCGATGCGCCCCACTAAACTTGAATAGTCGAGCGATACGATCTGCAACTGAAGAGGAGCATCCGGGTCACCCAGGCGCTCTGGGACATGCCTCAGAATGGCCTCAAAAAGAGGGCGCAGATCGGTACCCGGCCGGGACGCATCAAGGGTAGCATAGCCTTGCAATGCTGAGGCGTAGACCACTGGAAAATCCAACTGTTCTTCCGTTGCACCCAGTTTGTCGAACAAATCAAAGGTGTGATTGACCACCCAGTCAGGACGCGCACCGGGGCGATCGATTTTGTTCACCACCACAATCGGCTTCAACCCCTGAGCCAGGGCCTTGCGGGTGACAAAACGGGTTTGCGGCATCGGCCCTTCAACCGCGTCGACGAGCAGCAGAACGCCATCCACCATGGAAAGCACGCGCTCGACCTCTCCGCCAAAATCCGCATGCCCTGGGGTATCGACAATGTTGATGTGCGTTCCATCGAACTCCACCGCACAGTTTTTGGCCAGAATCGTGATGCCGCGCTCTTTCTCAAGATCGTTGCTGTCCATCACCCGTTCCGTCACCTGCTGGTGAGCGGCGAAGGTGCCCGATTGCTGAAGCAGTTTGTCGACGAGGGTGGTCTTGCCATGATCAACGTGAGCGATGATGGCGATATTGCGTAGATGGCGGGCCATGAAAAAATACCTGGAATAGGGACGGTGCGACATTCTACCAGCAATGGGGGGGTTGCCGAGCGAAGGAATTTTGTCCATAGTCATGCTTATGCGACGGTTGGCCTTGAAGGTGGATGTGGATACCCTGCGCGGAACCCGCGAAGGGGTTCCGGCGCTGGTACAGCTATTGAGCGCCCACTGCGCTCAGGCAACCTTCCTCTTCAGCCTTGGACCCGACCATACCGGTCGCGCCATCAAGCGCGTGTTTCGTCGGGG
>JAJYQG010000147.1 GCA_021794775.1 Pseudomonadota bacterium | reverse complement strand
ACCTGAACCAGGCACATGCGGCAGTTGGCCGCAATGGATAATTTGCGGTGATAGCAAAAATGAGGGATTTTGATCCCCAATTGCTTGGCCGCGTCCATGACGGTAGAGCCCGCTTCGATCTGAGTCTGCTTGCCGTCGATCTCGATATTCAGTAATGCCATGATCAGGCCGCCTTTTCTTCGGTTCTCGCCCCAACATCCACCAAGCAACGACGGTGTTGGATGTGGTATTCGAATTCTTCGCGGAAGTGGGTCACAAAACTCCGCACGGGCATCGCTGCCGCATCCCCCAGCGCACAGATGGTGCGTCCCTGGATGTTGTTGGACAGTGACAGCAAAAGGTCGAGATCTTCCTGGCGCCCTTTCCCATGTTCGATACGGTGCAGGATGCGATAGAGCCAACCCGTCCCTTCACGACAGGGGGTGCATTGGCCGCAGGACTCTTCATGATAAAAATAGGACAGGCGTTCCAGGGCACGCACCATACAGGTGGTTTCATCCATCACGATCACGGCGCCGGAGCCCAGCATGGAGCCAGCCTTGGATATGGAATCGTAGTCCATATCCAACTGCATCATCACGTCACCGGGCAACACGGGCATGGAAGACCCGCCGGGGATAACGGCTTTGATCTTGCGGCCGCCACGCATCCCGCCGGCCATTTCCAGCAATGTGGCAAAAGGAGTCCCCATGGGCACTTCGTAATTGCCGGGACGGTTGACATGGCCCGATACGGAAAAGATCTTTGTTCCACCGTTGTTGGGCTTGCCCAGGTTCAGGAAAGCCTCGCCGCCGTGACGCACAATCCACGGAACACTGGCAAAGGTCTCCGTGTTGTTGATCGTCGTCGGTTTGCCATAAAGCCCATAGGTAGCAGGGAAAGGAGGCTTGTAGCGCGGCTGTCCTTTTTTCCCTTCGATGGACTCAAGCAAGGCTGTTTCCTCACCACAGATGTAAGCCCCGTAGCCATGATGGTTGAACAGATCAAAAGAAAACGAACTGCCGAGAATATGGTTGCCCAGGAACCCCGCCGCACGGGCCTGTTCGATGGCCTCTTCGCAGCGCAGATAAACTTCCCAAATTTCCCCATGGATGTAGTTGTATCCCCGGGTAGCTCCCATGGCATAGCCGGCGATGATCATGCCTTCGATCAGGGCATGGGGGTTATAACGCAGAATGTCGCGGTCCTTGAAAGTGCCCGGCTCGCCTTCGTCCGAATTGCAGACGACGTATTTATCGCCCACGTAATTCTTGGGCATGAAGGTCCACTTCAGCCCAGTCGGAAACCCTGCCCCACCACGACCGCGCAAGGCGGATTTCTTGACTTCTTCGATGACCTGTTCCGAACTCATGGGCTGCGTCAAGATTTTTCGCAACGCTTCATAGCCGCCACGCTGCACATAGTGTTCCAGCGACCAAGTGCGATCGCCGTCCAACCCTTCCAGAATGACGGTCGTCATGACTTCAACTCCTTGAGCAAAGCGTCCAGTTTCTCCTCATCCATGAAGGAGTGCATCGTGTGATTGTCCACGAGCAGTACCGGCGCATCGCCACAAGCCCCAAAACATTGGCCTTCCTTGAGCCCAATTTCGCCATCTGCCGTGACCTCGCCAAACCCGATGCCCAGCTTTTCCTTGAGCCGTTCACAGAATTCATGGGCGCCTGACAGGGCACAGGGAAGATTGGTGCAAACGGTAAGCTTATGACGCCCCATCGGCTTGAGGTTGTACATCTCGTAGAAAGTCGCCACCTCATACACGGCCACGGGCGGCATGCCGAGATAAGCGGCGACGCTGTCCATGACTTCCGTCGATAGCCAGCCATGTTGCACCTGGGCAATGCGCAGTGCCGACATCACCGCCGACTGTTTCTGGTCAGCGGGATATTTCGCCACTTCCCGATCGATCTGTTGTTGGGATTCCGTACTCAGCATGATCAGCGGTCCACTTCTCCAAAAACGATATCCTGGGTCCCAATGATGGCCACCACATCGGCAATCATATGTCCGCGCGACATCTCATCCAGCCCTGCCATATGGGCAAACCCTGGGGCACGAATTTTGACACGGTAAGGCTTGTTAGCCCCATCCGACACCAGATAAATCGAAAACTCCCCCTTGGGAGCTTCCACGCTCGCCAAAGCCTCGCCCTCGGGCACATGCATTCCTTCGGTAAACAGCTTGAAGTGATGAATCAGTTCTTCCATGTTTTCCTTCATGGAAGCACGGGAAGGCGGCGCGACTTTATGGTTATCGGTGATGACAGGCCCGGGATTCTTGCGTAACCAATCGATGCATTGGCGCACGATGCGGTTGGACTGACGCATCTCTTCCATGCGCACCAGATAACGGTCGTAACAGTCTCCATTGACTCCAACGGGAATATCAAAGTCAACAGCGGCGTAAGCTTCATACGGCTGCTTCTTGCGCAGATCCCACGCTATCCCGGAACCGCGCAACATGGGACCGGTGAAGCCCAGCGACAGGGCGCGCTCAGGGGACACAACGCCGATGCCGACGGTTCTCTGCTTCCAGATGCGGTTATCCGTCAAAAGATTATGGTAATCCTCTAGGTAAGTCGGGAAACGTTCCACGAAATCCTCGATGAAGTCGAGCAAGGAGCCTTGGCGGTTGCTGTTCAGGCGCTGCGCCTTGGCTTCGGAACGGCCTCCGCGCACTTCCTTGTTGGCCAGGTGCAGGGGCATGCGTTCCGGCAAATCGCGGTAAACCCCGCCAGGACGGTAATAGGCCGCGTGCAAACGTGCACCTGAAACGGCTTCGTAGCAATCCACCAAATCTTCGCGTTCACGGAAGGCATAGAGGAAAACGGTCATCGCCCCGATGTCCAGGGCATGCGCGCCGAGCCACAACAAGTGATTGAGAATACGCGTGATTTCATCAAACATCACACGAATGTACTGAGCGCGCAGGGGAACGTCGACTTGCAACAGCTTTTCGATGGCCATGACGTACGCGTGTTCGTTGCACATCATCGACACATAGTCGAGACGGTCCATGTAGGGGACGCTTTGCAAGAACGTGCGCGTTTCAGCCAGTTTTTCGGTGCCACGGTGCAAAAGACCGATATGGGGATCGGCTCGCTCGATCACTTCCCCATCCAATTCCAGCACCAAACGCAAAACCCCGTGAGCCGACGGATGTTGCGGACCAAAATTCATCGTATAGTTGCGAATCTCGGCCATTATGCCGTATCTCCATAATGTTCGGGACGGGCTTTACGGGGAATGACTTCCCGTGGCGCGATGCTAACAGGTTGATACACAACACGTTTCTGTTCGGCATCGTAACGCATCTCGACAAACCCCGATACCGGAAAATCTTTACGGAAAGGATGACCGACAAATCCGTAATCGGTCAGCAAGCGGCGCAAATCGGGATGCCCGGCAAACACGATACCGAACAGGTCAAAAGCCTCCCGCTCAAACCAGTTGGCCACAGCCCATACTTCCGACACGGAACTCAGCAAGGGAACCGACCCTTCGGGCGCGGCCACCTTGACCCGCAAGCGCTGGTTATGTTGCACCGAAAGAAGGTGAACCACGATGCCAAAACGTTCCAGCCGCCAATCGGGATAGGTCGCATAATCCATGCCACATAGGTCGATCAACTGCTCAAAACCCAGTTCGTCGCGCAAACGACGGGCCACCTCAGCCCAATGGGCATGGGCTACGCGCACCGTCAACTCATCGAGGCGAATGGTCGATTCCGTCATCGACTCCCCCAATCTGGCCTGCAGTTCCGCCTGCAACGCTTCGAGACGCTCTTTGCTCATCAGGCCACCCGTGCAATGGTTTGGGTGCGACGAATCTTCTGCTGCAATTGGATAAGACCAAACAGCAAAGCCTCAGCGGTGGGCGGACAACCGGGAACATAAATATCCACGGGCACGATGCGATCGCAGCCCCGCACCACCGAATAAGAATAGTGGTAATAACCCCCACCATTGGCACAGGAACCCATGGAAATCACCCAGCGCGGCTCCGCCATCTGGTCGTAGACTTTACGCAAAGCAGGCGCCATCTTGTTGCACAGCGTGCCGGCCACGATCATCAAATCCGACTGACGCGGACTGGGACGAAACACGATACCAAAGCGGTCCAGATCGTACCGCGACGCTCCGGCATGCATCATCTCCACGGCACAACAGGCCAATCCGAATGTCATGGGCCACAGCGATCCCGTACGGGTCCAGTTGATGACCGTATCCAAACTTGCCGTGACAAAACCTTCCTTGAGAACACCTTCCAGTGCCATGTTTTCCTCCGTGTCGGACCCGCGCTACCTGTATTGCGTCATTCCCATTCGAGTGCGCCCTTGAGCCACTCGTAGGCAAAACCGACGACCAAAATCCCGAGGAACACCAGCATGGCTGCAAAACCGAACCCACCGATATCCTTGAGCACCACCGCCCAGGGAAAGAGAAAGGCGATTTCCAAATCGAAAAGAATGAACAGGATGGCGACCAGGTAATATCGCACATCGAAACGCATCCGCGCATCTTCGAATGCTTCAAAACCACATTCGTAGGGGGAGTTTTTCGCCTCATCGGGGCGATGAGGGGCCAGAATCCAGCCGAGAACAGCGGGCACAACGCCGACACCAATCCCAACCAGAATAAACAACAGTACCGGCAAATAATGTTGAGACATCACACTGACTACCCCAGGTGGTGCAATCTCTTGGGATTGCACGAATTATTGTCGTGATTCGATGCCCATGCTGAGACTCGAACCGCCGAAGCCCCATACCGGCTCCGACCTCCAGTTGAACCATTATGACACCATTTCATCGACTTGGCAGAATTCGCCGTGGCTGGCCACGCCAAGCCGTGAACGTAGGCGAGTATGCCAGAATCGCGAACGCTTCTCAACTTGATCGTACCCGAAAAAAAGACCCGGCCATGGACCGGGTCTTCTGCCTCAAGCTTCATGCCTCATCATCAGAACATCAGGGAGAAATTCATCTGATAGTAACGGGCTGGCAGTCCAAACAGCAGCGGGTTGCCATTGATGTCGGTAAATCCCGAGGTGTACGCAAAAATGTCGGTGCGGTTGAACAGGTTGTTCACCTGAACGCCAACTTGTGCCATCTTGGCCCAGTTCCATCCAGTGCTGAACTTGTAACTGGCGTTAAGATCGACCATGGTGTAAGAGCCAAAAGCAATGCCATTGTTGTTGGGCCCACCATTGCCTGTCCCACTGCTGCGATCCCCCACTTCCTTGGCCATCACGGAACCATACCAGGTCCCATCATCGTAAATGGTACCCAGCGCTGCCGTCGTATGGGGCGTGTAAGGCAAGATGCTGCCGTCGCTGGTGGAGTAGTTGTTGATCCCCAAGTTGCCGTAGAGGCTGTAATGGGGAATGAACTGCCACGCACCCTGCATTTCTCCACCCTGATAACGCACCCCACCAATGTTGGTGAAACAGGTCCCAATCACCCCCACCCCGCAACTGATGGCCGAGATCTTATCCGTGAAATCAATCCGGTACAAATCGGCGGAGAAGTTGAGGTCACGACCGGCCCACACCGTTCCCAACTGATAGTTTTTGGTCGACTGGGGCTGCAGGGTATTGGTCTGGGCATTCGGCTTAAAGAAATTGTTCATGTTGGGCGCCATGAACCCTTCTGCGTATTCGCCGTAGAACGACCAGTTCTGCGACATCTTGTAGTTGGTGGTGAGCGCCGGCAACACCTTGGTCCAACTTTGCGAGCCGTTGAATGCCTGCCCCGTCCCCTGTTGCACGGCAGAATTGAACGATCGGTCAAAGTAAGCATATTTCAACCCTGGAGTCACCGTCCAGTTGTCCTGCACCTTCCATTCGTACTGCACGTAAGGCTGGATCGTGGTCAGGGTATCCTGCATGAGACGGTCGGTGTAAGCAAGGTTTCCCGAAGACGCAAACACCTGGTTGCCCGAGTTGTAGGCATTGTTCTGCGACAGATCCACTTCGACCTGCGAACGGTTATTATTCTGGACATCCACCCAGGCACCAAAATCCAGTTTTCCTCGCCCCAACTCTTCCGAGAGGCGCATCAAGTCCCCCACCGAACGGTAGTTCATGGACATAATCTGGCCAGGCACATCGTTGGGGTAGGCTGTCGCCCCGACCACCGTTCCCGTCACCGCCAAACCTGGGGTACCGGCCGCATTCCCCGTCGACATATTGGTCAAGAATCCTGGTTGCAGACCATTGACTCCGGGGTCATGGTAGTACGCGTAGGTGTACAGCTTATTGTCCACTTCAAGGTCATTGAAATGGGTTTTCAGGCCAATGTATTCAAAATCGGAGGTGATATGGTCGTAGTTGTAGCCGGAATAGTTCTGGCTCAACGGGTTGGAGGACAGGCTGTAGTTCTGGCCATACTGGGCCATTTGCTGCTGCGAAGCTCCATAAGGAACATTCTGATTCAGCTTGTTGCCCATCGCCACGAAGGAGAGCAGCGTATCGTTGCCCACCGGTTTGACGAACTTCATGAACAGGTTCTGCCGGCTCTGCGCGCTGTCGGTCAAATAGCCGTCGCTGGAAAAGTTTTTGTAGCTGAGGTAAAGCATCCCGTCGTTGTAATTTTGCATCGGGCCGCTGTTGAACTGCACACCCAGCAAACGGGTATTCCAGCTGCCAAAGCTGCCGAACACATTGGTTTCCGGGGCGGCCGACGGCGCCATGGAATTGACCGCCACCGTTCCGCCAAATGTCGCGTAACCGATGTTGCTGGCGTCGCCGGGGCCCATATCAACCTTG
>JAJYQG010000074.1 GCA_021794775.1 Pseudomonadota bacterium | reverse complement strand
GTGATTCGGAATCCCGATGCCATGGTTAGCCTGCTTCATCTCAAACCTCCGAACGGCTATTTCTACATGCATGCATTGTCGGTATGCGCCCTGATGGTGGCTTTAGGGCATCAGCTGGAATTTGACGACAGTCTGCTGCGTCGCTTGGGACTTGCCGGCCTTTTGCTGGATATGGGCAAGGCTTTGTTGCCTGAGAGCATCACGCGCAAGGAATCGGTGCTGACTGCAGAGGAAATCGCCCTGGTTCGCATGCACCCCCAGCTAGGGCATGATCTGCTGGTCAAATCTGGTGTGACCGACGACATCGTCCTTGATGTCTGTCTGCATCACCATGAGCGTTGCGATGGTCAGGGATATCCGGATAAGTTATGTGGAGGAGCTTGTTCATCTTATGCCGCCATGGGGGCGGTGTGCGATGTGTACGATGCGTTGACTTCTGACAGGGGTTACAAGATCGGTTGGCAGCCCAATCTGGCGATACGCAAGATGGCTGAATGGCAGGATGGTCAGTTTGATCGTACGATATTCCATGCCTTTGTGAGGACGGTGGGCTTGTACCCTTCAGGAACTTTGGTGCATCTCAAATCGGGGCGTCTGGCCAAGGTTCTGGAGCAGAATGACAGAAATCTTGTTGCACCAGTCGTCAAGGTGTTTTTTTCAATACGTCAAAATGCGTTTGTCGAGCCAGAAATTCTGGACTTGGGCAAGGTCAAGGATGTGGTGATACGTGCCGAAGATCCGGCCAAGTGGGGATGGAAACGATTGCCTGTCTGAAGGGTGCCTGTCTGAAGGGTTTTCAACGTTGCGTTAAGATGATAGGGTAGCGCTGGCCAAGCTTGGTTTGGGGGATGATGGCGATGGGACTCTATATAAAAAAATCATTGTCGCAATGGGCGGTTTATTTGACGCAGGAGCCGCTGCCCGTATTGCAATCCAGCCTGAACAAACTTGCGCAATTGCGTGAAGATGAGAATGCCTTGTCAGCCCTGGCGGTATCTCGGGTTGTCCTTGGCGATCCGATGTTGACAGCGCATGTGTTGCGCTATCTGCAGCAACACCGTTCCCGTCATCAACAGCAAGAAATTATCGAGGTTGAGCAGGCCATCATGATGTTGGGGATGGAGGCTTTTTACGTCAAGGTTTTGTCCGGGCTCAGTTCGGTGGAAGAACATCTGCTGAATCATCCCGAAGCCTTGAGTCATCTGCTGGGGGTTCTGGATCGTGTGCAGAGGGCGGCGGAGTATGCCCGTGAATGGGCCATTCGCCTGAATGATCGGCACTATGGCGAGGTGTATGTCGCGGCTTTGTTGCATGATTTGGCTGAAGCCATTTTATGGGCCTTTGCTCCCGAGCCCATGATGCAAATCCACGACAGACAGCGCCAGGATAAAACCCTGCGCAGCAAGGAAGTTCAGGAAAACGTGTTGGGATTTCCGGTGCGGGATTTACAGCGAGAGCTGGTGAATCGGTGGAGGCTTCCCGGTTTGCTGGTGACTTTGATGGAGGATGAACGCTCAAACGCCTCCCGGGTCCGGGCGGTGACTTTGGCCATCAATCTTGCGCGCCATTCCGGCAATGGTTGGGATGACGCTGCTTTGCCCGACGATTACAGCGATATCGGGGCATTGCTGCGCATGCCCGTGGCCGAAGTGCGTGCCATGCTGGTTCCCAAGAAGGTAGGAACTGTGCCATGAAAAAGATACCTGTGCACGAGTTGCGGCTTGGAATGTACCTTCAGGAATTATGTGGCAGCTGGATGGATCATCCGTTCTGGAAATCATCTTTTCTGCTTGACTCGGAACGGGATCTTGAAGCGTTGCGGAAAAGCAATGTCGAGATGGTCTGGATCGACCCGGACAGGGGGCTGGATACCACCCTGCCGGATGCGGTCGAGGAGGATGAGCAAGAGCGCACGACGCTCAATGAGCATCTGGACAACTGGCAGGATCCTTCCATGATGGGGGCCAAGGTTTCCCAGGTCAGTTATGAGGCTGAAATCGACCATGCCCGGCGCGTCTATGGCAAGGCCAAAGCAGCGATGGTGTCGATGTTCAGCGAGGTCAGGATGGGCAACTGTCTGCCGGTGGAACAGGCTTATCCTGTGGTGGAAGAGATTCATCGCTCGGTGGCGCGCAATACCGATGCGCTGATCAGCCTGGTGCGTTTGAAAAACCAGGATCAATACACGTATCTGCATTCGGTGGCCGTCTGTGCCTTGATGATCGGTTTGGGAAAACAGTTGGGTCTCGAAGGAGAGGCGCTGCGCCGCGCTGGGGTGGCTGGGTTGTTTCACGATGCGGGGAAAATGCGAGTCGATGAAGCGATTCTGAATAAGCCTGATCGTTTGACCGATGAGGAGTTTGGCCTTGTCAAGGCCCATCCTGTGTTGGGCTATGAATTGTTGCGTGAGGCCAGGATTACGGACGAGGTGGTGTTGGATGTTTGCCGTCATCACCATGAACGGCTTGATAGGAAAGGATATCCGGACCGGTTGTCCGATTCGGAAATATCGCTCTATGTGCGCATGGCCACGGTGTGCGATGTGTACGATGCGATCACCTCGGATCGCTGTTACAAAAAGGGCTGGGAGCCGGCATTGGCGATTCACAGGATGGCGGAATGGCAGCAGGGTCATTTTGATGAAAAAGTTTTTCATGCCTTCGTGCGTACGGTCGGAATTTATCCTTGCGGCACATTGGTGCGGTTGAAGTCGGGTCGTTTGGGTACCGTGTTGGCGCAGAACCCCAACAACCTGCTGCGTCCCAGGGTTCGGGTGCATTTTTCCATCCGTCTTGACAGGCGCATTGCGCCGGAAATCGTTGATCTGGATCTTGATCGCGATGCCATTCTGGGGGCTGAAGATCCCGCCAAATGGGGGCTTGACCCCGCTTCCCCATGATGTACCCGGACCTTGATCCGGTTGACTGGGAAGTCTTTGGGCGTGAGGCCCATGCGATGCTCGACCGTATGTTGGCCCATCAACGCAGCCTGCGCGAGCAACCGGTGTGGCAACCCATTCCCGATGCGCTCCGTCAGGGTTTTCGAGAGCCTTCGCCGCTGCTTGGTCACAGTCTGGAAGCTTTGGCCCATCGTTTCTTTGCGGAAGTGGTGCCTTATTCGGTGGGCAACGCCCATCCCGGATTCATGGGTTGGGTGCATGGTGCGGGAACGCCGGTGGGTATGATGGCCGACCTGCTGGCATCAGGGCTGAATGCCAACCTTGGTGGGCGAGATCATGTGCCGGTAGAGGTTGAGAAACAGATCGTGCTTTGGGCCAGGGAATGGTTCGGCTTTCCAGAGACGGCCACGGGTGTCTTTACCACGGGCACCTCGCTGGCAACCTTGATGGCAGTATGGGTGGCGCGTGCAGCGCGCTGGGGTGAGTCGGTGCGGATGCAGGGCTGGCAGCAACAACGTCCGCGGGTGTATGCCTCGACCGGCGTCCATGGCTCGTTGGTCAAAGCTCTGGATCTGGCTGGAATGGGGCGTTCCTGCCTGGTGACGGTGGCGACGGATGCCGCTCATCGGATGGACCTGACTGCTCTGGAAGAAGCCATTGAGGCTGACCGTCGGGCGGGGTATGAGCCTTTCATGGTCGTGGGTTCGGCAGGGACGGTGGATACCGGTGCCATCGATGATTTGGCAGGGTTGGCAGCCTGTTGTGCTGCACAGCGCCTTTGGTTTCATGTGGATGGGGCGCTGGGTGCCCTGGCTTGCTGGAGTCCGATTCTGGCACCCTTGATGCGTGGGATTGAGCGGGCCGATTCTCTGGCTTTCGACTTCCATAAATGGGGGCAGGTTCCTTACGATGCCGGATTCTTGCTGGTGCGCGAGGGGGAGATGCAGCGCCAGGCTTTTTCCCTTCCAGCGGAATACCTTGCCCGTGCTACCCGGGGTACGGCGGCGGGAACGGATTGGCCATGCGACCTGGGGCCGGATTTGTCACGGGGGTTTCGTGCCTTAAAAACCTGGATGACGCTGCAGGCATATGGAACCCGTCGATTGGGCGAGACAATGGAGCAGGCTTGTCATTTGGCGCGGCAATTGGGTGACAGCATTGACCAACAGGACGTGCTGGAACGCATGGCGCCAGTGTCGCTCAACATTGTTTGCTTCCGCTATCGCTGTGCTGGGGATATTGAGAGTGACCTTTTGAACGAACGCATAGCCGTGGTACTTCAGGAGTCTGGTTTGGCGGTGGTATCGACGACCCGAGTCAAGGGGCGTCGCGTTTTGCGCGCTGCAGTGGTCAATCATCGAACGCAAGCGAGTGATCTGAAGGTATTGCTGGATGGTGTGTTATGGTTGGGCCAACGTTTTTCTCCACAGGAGCCCATGGCATGACACAGCCCCTCCCTTATCACGGGTTAGCCCGTTTGATGACCCGTACTTACCACGGGGAAGATTTGACCGAATTGGGCCAGGCATTGATACAGCAATCGACACGGTCGGGCAGTGAAGGGGCCGCTGAGGCTCTTCTGGATCTGGCCATCCTGCTTCATCTCAAAGGCTTTCATGAAATGGCGCGGGATATCCAGATGCAGGGGTTGAGGCAGCGTCAGTCGTATGTTATTCCAGCCAACGGTGCGCCGACGGCGATGCGCTTGCTGATGTTGATGGTGCCAGGGGAGCTCAACGCCAACACGCCGGTGGAGTTTCTGGTTCAGGATTCGGACGTCGAGCTGCAGCAATTGTACATTGGCAGGGAGTTGCCCTTTCCCGATGAAATTCCTGAGCATGATGTTGCCATGGTGGCCGTTGGTGAATCGGAAGACTCGTTGGCTTTATTGGCCGCTTTGGGTAAGGCCCTGGTCCATTGGCCGCGCCCGGTGATCAACCATCCTGAACGTATTGCTGCGTTGGCGCGAGACAGCCTTGTCGGTCTTCTGCAAGGGGTTGAGGGATTGGCACTGCCCCCGACGTTTCGCATCAACCGAGCGACCATCGAAACCTGGGCTGGGCTTGCCAAGAAAGAGCATGGGCTGGTGGCGGAGCCTGATTATCCAGTCATCGTTCGTCCCGTGGATTCCCATGCCGGTCGCGGGCTGGTGAAAGTGGAGACGGCGGGAGCGTGGAAGGGGTATCTTGCGGCGCAGCCCGAAGATGTCTTTTTCGTTTCTCCTTTTGTCGATTATCGCAGTGCCGATGGCTTGTTTCGTAAGTATCGCGTCGCACTGGTGGATGGCGTTCCGTTTGCCGGTCATATGGCCATCTCGGCGCATTGGATGGTGCATTACCTCAATGGAGGCATGACTGAGTCCGAAGAGAAACGGATCGAAGAAGCCCGTTTCATGGAACATTTTGATCGGGAGTTTGGGAAACGCCACCTTCGTACCCTGCAACAGATCCACCAAAGACTGGGTCTGGACTATGTGGTTCTGGATTGTGCGGAGACGCCAGATGGACATTTCCTGTTATTTGAGGCCGACAGCAGTGCGGTGGTGCATGCCATGGATCCGGTGACCCTTTTCCCTTACAAGCATCCTGCCATGGCCAAGGTTTTTGCGGCCTTTCGAGCGCTGCTGGACAGGGCTCGCGCTCGACCTTCTGGTCTGGTGGGATGATGAAGGAGGAGCGTGGAGCATGGCAGCAGTTGGCTGCCAGCGATGATCCTCGTTTGAAGGTGAGCCCCTTGACGGGGGTCAACGCTTACGGCATTGCTTACCAGCCTCGCGTGGGCGTTGAGGAGTGGGGCTCGGGGACAGCAACAGAATGCCGCGCTGCCGATCTGTCGGTGGCGGAACGCGGTTACCAACTCTGGTGCGAGCATTCGACCGAATGGACACACCAATGCCTGAAAGAAGGGCTCTGGCAAGCGTTGGACCTTGAGCGCGAAAGCCATGACATGGCGTTGTACCCCTCGGGGACAGCAGCCTTGGTGGCTGGTGTGGATGATTGGGACTGTTCGGTGGAGGCGGTGGTGATGTGTCACCCGGATGAAACGGGCAGTCGCGTGCTGGAGGGCTGGCGACAGCGCTGGGGTGGGCGCGAGGTTCGCCTCGATCCGATTCCCGTCCGTGGCGAGGACGGGAAACCCCGGGCCCCTGATGCCCTGGCGCAAGATTATAGGGCTTGCGTGGAAAACCATGTCAGCCGTGGCGACCATGTCGTGCTGGTCATGACGGACGTCACCAAGTCAGGCCATGTGGCGCCGGATGAGGCTTGTGCTTTGGCTTGTCACAGGGACTATCCGGATCATGTCCGGGTGTTGGTGGATGGGTGTCAGGCGCGCTTGTCTGCGCTCAGGATTCGCCGCTATCTCGCGCATGGCTGGCGTGTGGCGTTGACCGGGTCGAAGTTCATGGGTGGGCCCCCATTCTCGGGTCTGTTGTTGGCGCCACGGGTGGGTTGTGGACAGATGCCTGAGGCCTGGACTGAACAAAACCGATTGTCAACGGGGGCGTTTTTACGTTGGTGGGTGGCGTTGGAAGCCATGCAAACTTGGCGCGCATGCGACAAGAGCTTTCTGCCAGATTTGTTGACCGATTTTCGGGAACGTTTGGTTGCGGCCAGCGCTGGTTGGTCGGGTATGTGGATGGAACCCGTCGGGATGTTGGGGCGCCCCGCCGTGGGCGATGACTGGGATAATCAGCCTACTCTGTTCCCGTTTTTGCTGGTGGACCCGAAAAGACCGGAACGGTGGTTGGATCGCGAGGCGTTGCAAAGCCTATTTCTCGATCTGCCTGTGGTTGGGCGGCGGATTCGGGGGCGCTGGGGTCAACCGGTACACCTTGGCGCGGGGCGCTGGGGTTTGCGAATATGTCTTGGTGCCCGTCAGCTGATGCCGTGGTTGCAAAGCCCAAGAAGCCAGCA
>JAJYQG010000039.1 GCA_021794775.1 Pseudomonadota bacterium | reverse complement strand
CTCCAGCATGCGTGCCACGGTCAACGGAGCGGAAATCGTCTGGCCAAACCCTATCGGAAGCGCCGAGTCTTCGTACGCACGACTGGAAAGTCCTTCATCAACAAACTGATGCCGCGGCACGACCCCCATAGCCTCCAGCACTTTTTCATCGCTGACCCCCTCTTTGCGCAGACGCTCGACCATGCGCGCACGGGTACGTTCCGATGTCATGCCACGACCCGACAACAGCGCCGTTCTCATCGTTCGATCCAGGTACGCAAAGCATCCAAACGGCGATAATGGGTCAAGTCGACCTGAAGCGGGGTCAACGAGACTTTTTTCTGAGCCACGGCATAAAAGTCCGTTCCCTCACCGGCATCCGCCACAGGCCCTGCAGGACCAACCCAATACACGGTCTGCCCGCGGGGATTGGTGTCCATGATCACAGGTTCTGCCTTATGCCGACGCCCAAGACGGGTCACCTCCCAACCTTGAAGCTCCTCGTGGGAACAATTGGGCACATTGACGTTGACCAGGGTCGCTTCTCCAAAGGGATGACGCAACGCTCGCGCCACCAGTTCTGCCGCCACCTTGCCTGCGGTCGCAAAATACTCGGTTTTCGTCGTACTCACCGACTCTTCTGCGCCGTAAGCCAGCGATATGGCAAAGGAGGGAATGCCCAGCAGAAACCCCTCCGTTGCCGCTGCTACCGTCCCCGAATACAGCGTGTCATCGCCCATGTTGGCCCCATGGTTGATGCCCGACACAATCACATCGGGGCGCCAATCCAGCAAGCCTGTCACCGCCATATGGACGCAATCCGTCGGCGTTCCGCTGATTCTGTAGTACCCGTTGGGCGTGCGCCGTACCGTCAAAGGTCGATCCAGGGTCAAGGAATTGCTGGCGCCACTGCGCTCCATGTCCGGAGCCACCACCGTAATCTCACCCAATGGAGCCAGCGCGGCAGCCAGCGCCGCCAACCCCTCGGAGAAGTACCCATCATCGTTGCTGAGAAGCATTCTCATGGCATCATTTTCCTCGTGCCGGAGGAAGATCGGTACAGACCCCCTCGAACAGCTCTGCGGCCAACCCGATGGACTCCACCAAGGTGGGATGCGGATGAATGGTTCGTCCGAGATCGGTGGCATCGGCACCCATTTCTACCGCCAACGCCACCTCTCCGATCAAGTCCCCTGCCTGAACACCCACAATCGCGCCTCCCAACAACCGGTGTGTATCGGGATCAAAAAGCAGTTTGGTCATACCATCCGCACGGTCATTGGCCAAAGCGCGGCCACTCGCTAGCCAGGGAAACACCGCCTTGGCGTAAGGAATGCCACGCACTTCCGCCTCGCTTTCCGTCATGCCGCACCATGCCACTTCAGGATCGGTGTAGGCCACCGACGGAATCTGGCGAACATCAAACCCGCGCGCCAAGCCAGCCGCGACTTCGGCGGCCACATGCCCCTCATGGGTTGCTTTATGGGCCAACATCGGTTGCCCGGTGACATCACCGATGGCCAGAATGTGAGGAACCGAAGTCCTCTGCTGTTTATCCACCGCCAAAAAACCCTTGGCGTTAGCCACCAAGCCCGCCGCATCGAGCCCAAGATCCCGCGTGTTGGGCGAGCGCCCCACTGCCACCAGAACGGCATCGTAAGGCCTCGCCTCGCCGGTCACGCCGTTTTTGTCTTGCCAGGTGACCCAAACAGCATCTTCGCGCGCGTCCATCGACGTCACCCGAGTCTCCCGCAACACGCTTCCCAAACGCGCCATATTGCGCTTCTCCCAGACGCGAACCAGATCGCGGTCGGCACCAGGCATCAGACCGTCGGACATTTCAACCACGTCAACCTTCGATCCCAGCGACGCGTACACGGTCGCCATTTCAAGACCAATGATGCCACCGCCCACGATCAAAAACCGTTGCGGCACATACCGAAGCTCCAAGGCGCGACTGGAATCCCAGATGCGATCGTCATCGGGTGCAAAAGGCAAAGGAATCGGGGCCGAACCCGAGGCCACGATGGTCTGCTCAAACCCCAGACTGCGGCGCTGCCCTTTCTCGTCGGTCACCTCCAGGCGTCGGTCCGAAACAAAGCGGGCATGCCCTTGCCATACCTCGACGCTGCGCATTTTGGCCATGCGCGCCAAGCCACCGGTCAACCGCGACACAACATTGCTTTTCCAACCACGCAAACGTTCCAAATCCACCGTTGGCGCATCAAAACGGATGCCATGTTCGGCCAAATCCAGGGCGGCATCCTTGACGGCAACGGCATGCAGCAACGCCTTGGATGGAATGCATCCGACATTCAGGCATACCCCGCCCAGAATCGAAGCTTTCTCGACCAGAATCGTACGTCGCCCCAGATCCGCACTGCGAAAAGCTGCCGCATAGCCTCCAGGGCCAGCCCCGATGACCACCACATCACATGTCACGTCCGTCTCCATCCCCCCCCCTACAGCAAGATCCGCCGCAGATCTGTCAGCATCCGCCGCAAAGCTTCGTTGAAGCGCGCCGCGCTCGCCCCATCAATAACCCGATGATCGTAAGACAGGGAGATGGGCAACAACCAACGCGGTTCGACCGCCCCGTTAAGCCAGACCGGCTTCTGCACCGCCCGCCCCAATCCAAGAATCGCCACCTCTGGCGCATTGATGATGGGCGTAAAAAAGCTTCCTCCGATCCCCCCCAGGCTGGACACCGAAAAGGTTCCTCCTTGCATGGCTTCTGGGGAGAGCTTGCCATCACGAGCTTCCCGTGCCAAATCTGCAACTTTAAGAGCCAGCTGCCGAACCCCCAGGGTCGGCACGTCACGCACGACAGGTACCAGCAAACCCTGGGGCGTATCTGCCGCAAAACCTATGTTCACATAGCGCTTGAAGACCAAGCCATCGCCTTGCAGTGACGCATTGAATGTCGGGAAATTTGGCAACAGCGCAGCCAGCGCTTTGATCACCAGCGTCAGCACCGTCACCTTGGCATCCTGAGACGACTTTTCACGATTCAGCATTTGGCGAAAGGCTTCGAGCTCCGTGATATCGACCTCCTCATGGTTGGTCACATGGGGAATTCTCAGCCAATTGCGATGCAAATAAGCTCCCGAAAGTTTCTGAACCCTGCTCAGTGGCCTCACCTCAATGGGTCCGTACTGCGCAAAGTCCACTTCCGGCCATTCTGGCAAACCAGGCCAACCCTGCGTTGTCGCGCTTCCCGAATGAGCAGCAAGCGCCGACTTGACGAAGGCCTGAACATCGTCACGCAATACCCGGTTTTTAGGGCCGGTCCCGCGTACCTGACCAAGATCCACGCCCAACTCTCGGGCGTAACGCCTCACCGTTGGACTGGCATGGGCCAAAACCAACGCCGCTTCAGCGACCTCCGACAAAGCGGGCGCCGTCACCACAGAAGGCACGGCGCGCGGAGGCGCAACCGGCTCAACCTCGGGTACTTCGCTCTTTTCCATCACGGACATAGGCGCAACGTCTGCAGCCGGAACAACCCCGGGCGCCGCGACCTCCGCGACCTCCGCGGCCTCTCCCGCCTCCAGCATCAGAATTGGGGTACCCTGAGACACACGATCCCCCAGTTTGACCAATACTTGCTGCACAACCCCAGCCCTTGGGGCGGGAACCTCCAGGGTGGCCTTGTCGGATTCAAGCGTCATCAGAGGCTGATCGACTTCAATAACATCGCCGGCCTGGACCAACAGCTCGATGATCGGCACATTCCTGAACGAACCGATATCTGGAACGCTGACTTGTGTCACCATAGTTCTTGTCACCCCCAGATGGTTAACGCATGCGGCACCCGAGTGCACGCAGCCAAGGTAAACTTGATCACCGATTTTAGCATGAGGCCGATCCTCTCTGGACGGAAACGCATACGATGAAGAAAGCCTTTCTTGGGTTCGGGATTCTCCTGCTGGTTCTTGGCTGGGCAGTCTCTCGACACTTTCCCCCCCCTCCCCTTGCGCCACAACCCACCACGGCCTGGAGTCATTTGACCTTGCCCGACGATCAAGGCAAAAACCAAACGCTGGGGCAATGGCCGGGACTTCGCCTGATCAACTTCTGGGCTCCTTGGTGCACGCCCTGTCGTGAAGAACTGCCTTTGTTGCGCCAAATTTATCCGCACTGGCGTGAACGCGGCGTGACCTTTATTGGCATTGCCATGGACAGCGCCGAATCGGTCAACGCTTTCTTGGCCAAACAACCGCTGCCCTACCCAAGCCTGATTGCCAAAGACGACACCTTGTCGCTGACGCAGTCCCTGGGCAATGCCCAACAAGGGCTACCCATGACCCTGCTCTTGAACGCTCATGATGAAGTCCTGTGGGTCAAGCTGGGGCGGCTGAATGCGGCAGAACTGGAAACCATTCTTTCACAACAAGCGACAAAAAACACGCTCAAACCCAGCCCAATTCGGCCAAACTGACCATCTCGGGCCCAGCCACCACGAAGTGATCCAATACCTTGATGTCAACCAATTCGAGCGCCCTTTTGAGCACCTCCGTCAATTGGCGATCGGCCGTACTCGGATGCGCCTTGCCCGAAGGATGGTTATGCGCCAACAGCAAGGCCGCTGCATTATAGCGCAAAGCCGCTTTCAGCACTTCACGGGGATAAACGGCCGTCTGCGTCAAGGTTCCGCGAAACAGCTGTTCAGACACCATCAGGCGATGTTGGGCATCCAGATACAGAACCCAAAACGATTCATGGGGTTGCCCTTTGAAAATCAGACGCAGATAGTCCCTCACCCGATCGGGTTGACCCAGAACTTCTCCGCGTTTTAACCCTTCTTCGAGCCAGCGACGCATAACCTCGCGCAAAGCAGGTCCTTTGCCTTGCCATCGCTCACCAGTCCCGGCAAACAGCGGATCCAAAGAGGCTTCGCAGGCCCGATACGCCCCCTTCGTCGCTCCAAAAAGACAGGCCAAAAGCTCGGCGTTGCTCCAATGTTCCGGTGAAGTCATGGACATCCCTCAAAACTTCATTGTCCTTCACCCGACCACGCTGGCTCGCAACATCAACAGCGCCGAATGCGCTTCCACAAAGCTGCTGAGTGAGAACATCTGCCATATAACAAAAAAACAGATGTTTATCCTATTTCATTCTTTTATATTATTTTAAAGTCCATGCATACTGGTTCCAACGACATTTCCACGAGGAGCAACTCATGCGCGAACTGCTATGGCAAGTCTCAATCCTGGCGACCACCTGGCTCATCGTTGCCAGCCAGGGCAAGGCATGACCCTCAGTGGGGACCCAGAGCTTGTTCCAACTCCTCTTGGGGCAATGCCCCTGGAACGATCGACCCATCGGCAAAAATCAGGGTTGGGGTACCGCTGATCCGGTATTTTTCTCCCAATGCCTGAATGGCTTCCAAATGGTCGCGGCACTCGTGCTGCCGAGGCTCAATCTGACGTAACTGATAGTCTTCCCAAGCCTTTTCAGGATCCCGCGAACACGCAATCCAATGCGCCCTTTGCGGAGCATCGGGGTGCAGCGAAGCGATGGGATAAAGAAAAGTATAGACCGTCACATCAGTTATCCCTTCCAATTCTTTTTCGAGCTTGCGACAAAAAGGACAATCCGGATCGGAAAACACCGCCACCATGCGCTTACCGTTGCCTTTGACCCGTTTCATGGCCAGATCAAGCGGAAGATCGGCTGGTTTCACCGCACCCAACACCTTGAGTCGCTCCTCGGTAAGATTGCGCAACGATTTCGCTTCGATCAAGTCGCCAGCGACCAGAGTCGTTGCCGCTTCATCGACATAGAGTATCTGACGATCATCGGTATACAACTCATACAAACCCAGCGCATGAGCAGGATGAATCTGCAAAACATGGGGGGCCAACTTGGGCAATTTATGCGCCAGATTCTGACGCAAAGCCGCTTCGTCTGCCCGAACCGGCGTTCCCACCATCGCCATCAGCAACACGGACAACATCCCAAGCCAAACCCGACCCCGGCCTTCACTACCCCGATCTTTCTCCCTCATGACTCCCTCACCCATTACCGATTAGCCTGTTCAATCAATTCACGTTTGATGCCATCGAGCGCATCCAGTCGATTCATTCCCCAGTTGCGCAAAACAGCCCACGGCCCATCCGAACGGGCAAACAGTCCATTCAGCACACCGGCCAGAGCATGCATCTGAGCCACGGGTTCCCGGCGAGATCGCTCGTAGCGCCTCAGCAGCGATCGATCGCCAATCTCCGGACCCGGCAAGCGCCGCAGTAAAATATCGGCCAACGTGGCAGCATCCTCAAGACCCAGGTTCAAACCCTGGCCCGCCATGGGATGTACCCCATGGGCCGCATCCCCCACCAACGCAAAGCGGGGCGCTATCCAGCGATCCACACTCATACGACGCAATTCAAAAGCGGCCGGCTTCGAAATTTCTTCAAACTGCCCCATACCGTAACCCACCTGGGCTTGCAAAGTCACGGTTCTTTGTTCCGGCGACATACCCAACCATGCCTGAGCATGATCGGAACGCAACGACCAAACCAAAGACACATGATTGCCGGGCAGAGGCAACAACGCCAACACTCCTCCAGGCACAAACCACTGATGCGCCACCCCACCATGCTGACCCGAGATGCGGTAGTTGACCACCAGCGCCGTCTGGCCATAAGACGTGAACTGGGCACGCAAGCCCATTTTGTCGCGCAAGGCCGACTGAATCCCGTCACAGGCCAACAGCAACCGTGTGGTATAGGTCTGGCCCGCCGCCCTTATCCGTAGGCCGCCATCCAGCGGCTCGACCGCTTCCCAAGTCAGCGAACGTTCTTCCAGCAAACCCGGTGCCGTACGTTTCTGATGCGCTCGCAG
>JAJYQG010000224.1 GCA_021794775.1 Pseudomonadota bacterium | reverse complement strand
CGGTGAGCTTCCCGGGGGCGATCAGCACGCCGCCTGCATGCATGCCCACGTTGCGGGTTAAGCCCTCCAAGGACTCGGCCAAGGTCAGCAGTTCAGCCACTTCTTCTTCATCGGCGGCGCGTTGATTGATTTGGGGTTCCTGTTCCCGGGCTTTGGCCAGGGTCATGCCAATTTCGAATGGCACCAGTTTGGCCAGTTGATCGACGAAATGGTAAGGCAGGTCAAGCACGCGACCAACATCGCGGATCACCGCTTTGGCCGCCATGGTTCCGAATGTGGCGATCTGGGATACGGAATCTCGTCCATAGCGTTGGCGCACATAGTCGATCACGCGGTCACGACCGTCCTGACAGAAGTCGATGTCGAAATCGGGCATGGAAACCCGTTCCGGATTGAGGAACCGTTCGAACAGCAGGTCGTAACGCAAAGGATCGATGTCGGTGATGCCCAGGACAAAAGCTACGAGTGAACCGGCACCAGAGCCACGTCCTGGACCTACGGGGACATCGTGTTGTTTGGACCAATTGATGAAGTCGGCGACGATGAGAAAGTATCCTGAGAAACCCATGGATACAATCGTTTGGCATTCGAATTCGAGGCGCGATTCGTAGGTTGCGGTTTCTTTGTGGCGCAGTACCGGATCGGGATACAACCCGATCAGACGGCGTTCGAGCCCTTGTTGTGCTTCGCTGCGCAAGAAGTCGTCCAGCGACATGCCCGGAGGTGTGGGGAAATCGGGCAAGCGCGGTTTGCCGAGGGTGAGATCCACGGTGCAGCGTTGCATCTTGGCCACCGTATTGGCCACTGCCTCGGGCAAATCGTGGAACAGGGCCAGCATTTCTTCGCTGCTCTTGAAGTACTGATCTTCGCTGTATTCCCGTGGCCGTTTTGGGTCAGCCAACAAGGTCCCTGCGGCAATGCAAACCCTCGCTTCATGGGCCTTGAAATCCTGCTGGTGCAGGAACTGGATGGGGTGAGTGGCTACCAGAGGAATGTCGAGTTCACTGGCAAGGCGTACCGTAAGCGCCCCCACGCGGTCCTGGTCGTGAGACCCAACGCGATGAATTTCCAAAAAATAATCGTCGCCAAAGTGATGTTTCCACCATAGGGCCTGTTGGCGCGCAAGATCCCACTGTTGCGTCGATAGAGCTTGTCCGACGTCACCGCGATCGGCCCCGGATAATACCATAAGTCCCTGTTTTTCCTCCAACAAGCGCTGGCGTGGTAGGTAGGCTATGCCATGCTTCTGGTGATCGCGCCAGGCGTCGGTGAGCAAACGGCAAAGGCTGTGATAGCCCTCGGTATGACGAGCCAGGAGGAGGACTCGTGCTGCTGTGGGCGCATCATCGTCCGCTTCCAGAATGACTTCGGCGCCACAGAGCGGTTTGACGCCTGCCTTGCGTGCCTGCACGTAGAAGCGCACCCAGCCAAACAGGTTGTTGACATCGGTGAGGGCCAAAGCGCCCTGGTGGCATTGTTTGGCCTGGGCGATGGCATCTTCGATACGCACGAGCCCATCGTGAATCGAAAATTCGCTGTGCAGACGCAGGTGAACGAAGGATGGGGGGGCGGTCATGAGCGACGTTGACGGAAGAAGTGATGCAACAGTTCGGCGCAGGCTCCTTGGGCAGCAGCATGATGGGCCACGCGCGTATGGGGATTGAGCTGGGCATGGTCGAACAGGTTCAGCACGCTGCCACAAGCTCCTGTTTTGGGGTCGTTGGCCCCAAACACCAGTCGCGCGACACGGGCATGCTGGATGGCGCCGGCGCACATGACGCAGGGTTCCAATGTGACGTAGAGGGTGCTACCGGGCAAACGGTAATTGCCCAGTGTAAGCCCGGCTTCGCGCAAAGCTCGTATTTCGGCATGGGCTGTTGGGTCGTTGAGGCTCAGGGGGGCATTGTGACCTCGGCCCACAATCTTTCCTTGATGGACCACCACGGCTCCGACAGGGACCTCTTCACAGAAGGCGGCGTAACGCGCCAAAGCCAGTGCTTCCGCCATGAAGCGGTCGTCCTCTTCCATGGGGCTCAGTTTCCAGGCATGCCGACGAGGCGGTGAACATACTCTGGATCAACCCGTGTGACAAGATGGCTGTAAGGTTGAATGGAATGTCCCGTAAGCGAATGTGAGACATGGTTCCAATGCAGGGCATCGACGGCCAGAAATGCCTCGGCTTTGGCGGTGATGGTGGGTAGAATGGGTTTCAGGTAGAGCGTCAGCAGTCGGAACAGTTCCAGGATGGTGGTGCAGACTTGTTGCAGTTCTGCATGACGTTCCTCGGAGCGCGCCAGTTCCCAGGGTTTATGCTGATCAACATATTGGTTGGCCAGATCGGCCAGTTGCATGATCTCGCGGATGGCGCGTCCTGTATCGCGGGCATCGAAGGCGCGGGCGATGGCCGGAGCGGCATGGCGGAAAGTTTCCACAAGGGCTTGCTGGTCTTCCTGCAGGTGATCGGACAACTGGCCATGGAAGCGTTTGGTGATGAACCCGGCACTGCGGCTTGCGAGGTTGGCGTATTTTCCAACCAGGTCGCTGTTGACCCGTGCACAAAAATCGTCGAGATTGAGATCGATGTCTTCCATGCTGCCATTGAGTTTGGCGGCAAGGTAATAGCGCAGGTACTCGGGGTCAAGCAGGTCCAGGTAATGGCGTGCGGTGATGAATGAACCGCGACTCTTGGACATTTTTTGCCCGTTGACGGTGAGAAACCCATGCACAAACAGGCGGGTTGGTGTGCGCATCCCCGTTTGATGAAGCAGGGCGGGCCAAAACAAGGCATGGAAATAGAGGATATCCTTGCCGATGAAATGGTACAGTTCCCAGGTGCTGTCTTGTCTCCAGCCGGCGTCGAAATCCAGTCCCCGCTCTTTGGCCAGTTTGCGGAATGTTCCAATATAGCCGATGGGCGCATCAAGCCAGACATAGAAAAATTTTCCTGGGGCGCCCGGGATTTCAAAGCCAAAATAAGGTGCGTCGCGGGAGATGTCCCAGTCGGTCAAGCCGGTCTTGAACCATTCATCGAGTTTGTTGGCGGCTTCATCGGGGATGGTGCCGGACCGGGTCCATTGCCGCAGAAAATCTTCGCACGCGGCAAGGCGCAGAAAATGATGTTCCGAGAGTCTTTTTTCGGGCGCGCTCCCGGACAAAGCTGAACGTGCATCGATGAGGTCGGTGGGGCTGTAGGAAGCGCCGCAGACTTCGCAATTATCGCCGTACTGGTCGGGGGCTCGGCAGCGAGGACAGGTGCCTTTGATGAAGCGATCGGGAAGGAACATGGCCTCGACCGGGTCATAAAATTGCTCGATGGCGCGCAAGGTGATCAGGCCCTGGTCCTTCAGCTTGAGGTAGAGGTCTGAGGCCATGGCTTCGGTTTCGGGGGAATGGGTGCTGTAATACAGGTCGTGGTCGACGCTGAATCCTCTGAGATCGGCTTCATGTTCCGTGTGGGCCAGTTCTACCATGGCTTCCGGTGTCAGACCGCGGGCTTTGGCGGCAAGCATGACCGGGGTGCCATGGGTATCGTCGGCACAGAAGTAATGGACGGTATGGCCCTGCATGCGCTGGAAACGTACCCAGATATCGGTCTGGATATGTTCGACGAGATGGCCAAGATGGATGCTGCCGTTGGCATAGGGGAGGGCGCTGGTAACAAGTAGGGTGCGTGACATGCGAAGTCCTGAGGGAAAGACCGCGACTCCTGGTTGAGGAATGGGGCCCGGTGAATGAACGAAGCGGTATTGTATCAATCCGCTGCGTGCTTTTCGAGACTCATACTATAATGACCTGTTGCAACACGCAGTCAACCACTTTCAGGAGAAAAACATGACGCTATCGGAAAAGACGGTAGAAGCAAGGATTCATGCGGTCGTTGATCCCAATACAGGTAAGGCATTGGGTTCGAAATCGGTGCGCTCGTTGACGGTGGATGGAGATCGGGTCCAGGTTATGGTGGAAGTGGGGTATCCGGTGCAAACCTTGGGTGAAGGGGTGCGGCAAGCGCTGGAGCAAGACCTCAAGGCGGCAGGCGTGACAGCGTTGTCGGTTTCGGTGCTGGGCAAGGTCAAAGCCCATAAAGTGCAATCCGGATTGACCCCTTTGAAGGGCATTCGTAACGTGATTGCCGTGGCGTCTGGCAAGGGTGGTGTTGGCAAATCGACGACGGCGGTCAATTTGGCCTTGGCGCTTCAGGCAGAAGGTGCGCGCGTGGGGATTCTGGATGCGGACATTTATGGCCCTTCCCAGCCGACCATGCTCGGCATTCAGGGAAATCCGGAAACCCATGAGGATGGCCAGTCGATGAAACCCTTGATGGGGCACGGTTTGCAGGTCATGTCTGTAGGATTCTTGATCGATCCCGACCAGCCCATGGTCTGGCGTGGCCCGATGGTGACACAGGCGCTGGAACAACTGTTGCGTGATACCCATTGGGACGATCTCGATTATCTCATCGTGGACATGCCGCCTGGCACGGGGGATGTGCAGTTGACCTTGGCGCAAAAAGTGCCTGTCACCGGTGCGGTGATTGTCACCACGCCGCAGGATATTGCGTTGCTGGATGCGCGCAAGGGTTTCAAAATGTTTGAAAAGGTAGGGGTCCCGATTCTGGGTGTGGTGGAGAACATGAGTACCCATGTTTGTTCCCATTGTGGCCATGAAGAGCCCATTTTCGGGAAAGGGGGTGCTGCGCGCATGTGCGCGGATTTTGGTACCGAGTTGATCGGCGCGCTGCCGCTCGACATCCGTATTCGCCAGGAAACCGATGGCGGGTGCCCCACGGTGGTGGCTTCCCCCGACAGTTCTTTATCTCAAACCTATCGTACAATAGCGCAACGGGTAGCGCTCAAGGTCGCTCAGCGAGGCGAGAATCCGTCGATTAAATTTCCCAAGATAGTGGTTCAAAACAGTTGAGCGCGAGGGCAGCTGGGAGCGTTTTTTCTCCCGGTCCTGTCCGAGCCCGGAGGGTGGTATGAGCATCAAGTCGGATCGCTGGATACGCCGCATGGCGCAACACCATGGCATGATTGAGCCTTTTGAGGCTGGTCAGGTCAAGGAGTCTGATGGGCGTAAGATCGTTTCTTATGGAACCTCCAGTTATGGTTACGACATTCGATGTTCTGATGAATTCAAACTGTTCACCAATCTCAATTCTACGATCGTCGATCCCAAAAATTTTGATGCCAATTCCTTTGTCGACGTGAAAGCGCCGGTGTGCATCATTCCACCCAACTCCTTTGCTTTGGCGCGTACCGTGGAGTACTTTCGCATTCCGCGAAACGTCCTGACCATTTGTTTGGGCAAGTCGACTTACGCTCGATGCGGCATCATCGTCAATGTAACGCCCTTTGAGCCAGAATGGGAAGGCTACGTGACGTTGGAGTTTTCCAATACAACCCCGTTACCCGCCAAGATTTATGCCAATGAGGGTGTGGCTCAGGTTCTTTTTTTTGAATCCGATGAGGTTTGCGAAGTTTCTTACCGTGACCGAGGCGGAAAATACCAGGGTCAGCATGGGGTAACATTGCCGCGCATATAAGTGTGGAATGGCTTGTGCGGCAACTTCAGGGAATTTATACAGTCACGAAACTCCCTTCCATTCTTGGGTTGATTGTCTCTCCCAAGGCGACGTTTGTCACGCCATAAAACAATTTTGTTGTTAAAAAAACAACATGTTGTATTTCTGTGGCGGAACGCCTCTGCGGGAACCTGTCGCCCGTTTTCCCTCATTGTCGCTACAGTGGTTCCCGGGACAATCACGGGAGGCATTATGGAACTACTGGAAAAATCGGTTTCGGAAATCAACCTGGGCATGCTGTATCTGGCGCGTGAAGTTCTTCATCAAGACCGGCTGCATGGTCTTCTGCAGTTGGGGATCCAACCCAAAGTTGCCGATCTGGTGACGGGGTTTTCAACGGCAGAACTGCATCATTTGGCCCGCTCGCCCGTTTTGTTGGTGGGTTTGCGTTGGCGTTCGATGCGTGTTTGGGAATGTTTGAACCAATACGCCAGCGGATTGGATGGGGCCCTGCCACGGGCATTGTTGTTGGGTGAGGCGGAGCGCGATTATGGCCACCAAGCGTGATTTGCAAGGGGAGATTCGTCGCTATCGCCAGGCCGAGCGGTTGCTGCAACTGGGAGCGAGGGTGCCGGTGGTGGCAGATATGACCCGTTTGTCCAGCTGGTTTTTGCGCAAACTTTCTTTGGAGATCAACGGTCAGGCTCCGCGCAAAGGCCAGGTGCCCAATTCGGATCAATGGTATCTGCGTCGCAAGCATCTGTTGCAATCATCCTTGTTTTGTCAAACCTACCAGCGACTGGTACGCATCGAGCATGCCTCAACAGACGAATGCGATTTGCTGGTGGATGGCTACGCTCAGTGGCGAACCATGATGGTGACCTGTGGATTGGAACCCCAATTGTCCATCGATCGGGCATGGTGGCTGATCAAAGCGCTCAGGATGCGTTCATTGCAACCGTGTCGTTGTGTCGAATGTCACGGACCCTTTCTTCAATCGTGGAGCAGGGCGCGGCATGGCTTTCGCTGTGAGTCGTGCAAAGCGGAAAAGAAGTTTGCTGCGCGTCCTTCCGCAGAGTCCTCGATACCATGATGCCCTGGTGTCCCAGGCTGGATGGTCAGCATCAGCATCTGGATGCCTGTCATGGCCTCAGCTTGGAATTGGCTGAGCGCGGCCTGCTCGACAGAAAAAGCGTGGAGGCGGTGCTGATGCCCTCGTTGCAACGGGTTCACGATTGGCTGTTGGATCTGCCGGTTGCATCGGGTCAGGATGAAGGTGCTGGCGGCAGCATTCGGGACTATGCCTGGCGCCAAGCTGTCGGCTC
>JAJYQG010000035.1 GCA_021794775.1 Pseudomonadota bacterium | reverse complement strand
ACCATTCTGGATAGTGAAGGCGTAGCGATTCGCACGGGTCACCACTGTGCAATGCCTGTGATGGAGCGCTTCTGTTTGCCGGCTACGGCACGGGCATCGTTTGCTTTGTACAACACGCCAGAAGAGGTCGATAGCCTGTTCCGTGCGCTTTTGCGCGTACAAAAAATGTTCAGGGCCTAGGAGGACATCATGAGCGATCTGCGTGATCTCTATCAGGAAGTGATTTTCGACCATAATCGCCACCCGCGCAATTTTGGCCCCTTTCCAGCAGCCAATCGGCATGCCGATGGCTTCAATGCCCTTTGCGGCGACAAGTTATCGCTCAACCTGTTGGTTGAAGATGGCGTGATTCGTGAGGCGCGTTTTGAGGGTTCCGGCTGTGCCATTTCTACGGCGTCGGCGTCATTGATGACTGAAGCGCTGAAGGGGCGTACCGAGGCTGAAGCGGCTCAACTCTTTGATGGATTTTACCACATGGTGAAAGGCGAACCCACGGCGATCGACCTGGGAAAATTGGCGGTACTTGCCGGCGTCAGCGAGTTTCCTGCGCGGGTCAAGTGTGCCACATTGGCATGGCATACCCTCAATGCGGCTTTGCGTCGCATCGAGCAACCTGTCTCCACGGAGTAATGATCATGTCGGTGATGGATTGGCTGGACAAGGAAGAATCTCGTGGGGAAGAGCAAAAGACCTCCGGAGCGCGGCAACTGCATTACAGACCCTGGCCGGGGAAGGGGCCTCAACATCACGAATCTCCACCATTGTCGCTGAACGAAGCCGTTGCGGCAGGATTTCCTGGTTTTGTCCCTGACTCCGCCATCCCAGAGCAGCCTGTTCTGCCTGATTTGGCCGAGCTTGAGGAGCGGGTAATCGGAGCTCTGCGAACGGTTTTTGATCCAGAGATACCGGTCAACATTTATGACTTGGGGCTGATTTACGGTTTGACGATCGATCAGCAGCGCAACCATGTTGATATCCAGATGACGCTCACCGCGCCGGGCTGTCCTGTGGCTCAGACTTTCCCTGGGGAGGTTGAGCAGCGTATGGTGGAAGTGCAGGGTATCGATTCGGCCAAAGTGGAACTGGTCTGGGACCCTCCCTGGACTCGGGAACGCATGAGTGAAGCAGCCTTGCTGACATTGGGGATGCTCTAGAAAGAGCGAAAGACGTCGTTTCTCAAACACATAGGGCTTGAGCCATGCTGCACCATGTTGGTTGTTGGATCATGGTGTCAGGACGGTGGCTTTTACTTTTGTTTATAGTCGCGCCCTATGGGGTGCAGAGACCCCGGAAGTTAGGGTGGAAGTGCATCTCGCGGGTGGACTGCCTCTTTTCAATCTCGTTGGGTTGCCCGAGGCTGAGGTGAGGGAGAGCAGGGATCGCGTGCGTGCAGCGCTCAATCACTGTGGCTTCGGGTTTCCTCTATCCCGCGTGACGGTTCATCTTGCGCCGGCAGAATTGCCCAAGCATTCGAGTCGCTATGATCTTCCCATTGCCATCGGTATCATGGCGGCATCCCAGCATCTTCCGGCTGAAATGCTGCGAGAATGGGAGTTTGCGGGAGAGCTTGGGTTGAATGGCAACCTTTGTGCTGTTCATGGGGCCCTACCCATGGCCGTAGCGGTGGCACGGGCTGGGCGGCGTCTGATGATAGCCAAAGCCTCGGCGGACGAAGCGGTTCATGGGCACGAAGGAGGGGTATTCGGCGCCGCCCATCTCAGGGAAGTTTGGGAACATATCGTCGGCAAACAGCCAATCCCGCCCCATGCAGCAAGGGCGTGTCACGTGAGTCCGGGTGAAGGAGAGGCGGCTTGGGATTTGGCGCTGATCGTTGGCCAGGGACAGGCCAAGCGTGCCCTGGAGATTGCCGCCAGTGGGCATCATCATCTGCTGATGGTGGGGCCTCCAGGTGTTGGCAAATCGTTTCTGGCTCGCGCCATGGCGGGCATTACCCCGCCCATGGAGGAACAGGAAGCCCTTGAGTTGGCGGCCATCCGTGCTGCTCACGGAGAGCGTGTCGCACCGGAACATTGGCGCAACCGTCCCTTTCGCCAACCCCATCACTCCGTGACGGCGGCAGCTTTGATGGGGGGTGGGTATGGCTCGCATCTGCATCCCGGTGAGGTGTCGCTGGCGCATGGTGGCGTGTTGCATTTGGATGAGATGGGCGAATTTCCGACCCATCTCATCGATATGCTGCGAGAACCCATGGAAAGTGGTCGGATTGCGGTATCGCGCGCATCCTGGAAGGTAGACTATCCTGCGCGATTTCAACTTGTTGGGGCCATGAATCCCTGTCCTTGCGGGTATCGCGGACATGCTTCCCGGCATTGCCGTTGTACGCAAGCCCAATGGGACAAATATGTGCGGCGTTTGTCCGGCCCGATGCTTGACCGCATTGATTTGCAAGTGGAGCTTCCCGTCCCGGAAGTTCAGGATTGGCTCAACGGGTCATCCGAAGAAGACAGTGCTACCGTGCGTCGCCGTGTGACGGCAGCGTGGTTGCGTCAGGTTGCTCGCCAGGGTACGACCAATGACCGCTTGAGCGGTCGTCTCCTGATGCAACATGCGAAACTTACCAAGGAAGCGGAAAAGCTGTTGCAGCATGCTGCGGAGAAATTTTCGCTGAGCGTACGGGCGATTCACCGGGTTTGGCGTGTGGCCCGAACCATTGCCGATCTGTCCCAAGAGTCGGCGGTTGACGCAGTGGCCGTGACAGAAGCCTTGCGATACCGCACGGGATTCATGCCATGATCAAGATAAAGGATGACGCGCTTCCATGGCGCCAATGCGCGCCTCCAGCTCAGTTACCCTTTGGCGGGTTCTGGCTAGGAGCTCGGCTTGGCGGTCAAACTCTTCGCGCGTGACCAGATCCGTCCTGGCAAGCAAACCAGACAACAAGGCGCGCGCGTTCTTCTCCATATCGGCGAGAGGGGTCTTGGCCGCCAATTCGGAAAATTTGCGTGAGAAATCATCAATCAGGGTATGGGTGTCCATGGCATCCTGGGTATAAAACAGATGGAAACCCTGAGTATAAAGTTTCCCTGCCAAATTGGGTACTACCTTGGCAGGGGGAATGTTTCTCAAAGCTCGTGAAGTGCGGGAGTTGCCGGTGTTGTGGTGTTCGAGTGGAGCAATCGCTGCGCTTCCGGCCCCTGGTTGATGCCGGTTTCCCTATGCTGTGGCCGCTTGGTGATATGGCGGATGGGCGCGCCAAACTGTTGTTGGTCATGCCCACCCATGGGGGTCCAGAGGGGATCGGGCAGTTTGGCCATACTTGAAAGCGATAAGGCAAGCAACGTACAGCATGCAAGGATTTTTGTCATGACAACTCCATGGCTAAAGTGAAAAAAAGTCGCTGGGCAAGCATAAATCGTGCCGGAATGAGAGTTAGGACTGGGCGAAGGCTGTATGGTTCCAACAATTCGCACCAGACTTGTGCAATGGCGTTGTGAATGCACCAAGATGAACGGTTGTTAAGAGGGTGAGATTCCTTGAAGTGCCAAAATAGGGCGCTCAATCGGTTGGCACGTGTCTTGCTTTAGATTCATGGGCAAGGCCAACCAGTGCTAACCATAACCCTATTAATGATCGATACGGAGAATGTCCACGATGAAAACCAACCTGCCTTTTGCTCTTAAGATGACATCTTGTCTTGCTCTCGTGGCATTGGCCACAACGGCTTTGGCGAAGGACGATCAAACCAACGCCGAACCGGAAATGTCCTTTGCCAGCTTGTTCAAATCGGCCAGTATCGATGCTTCAGGATATCTGGATGCCGGCTACATCGGTCATAACCAGATGCCGGACCCCAGTGTCCAAGTGTTTGACACCAGTAAAAATTCGTTCAGCCTCAATCAGGCTTCCGTGACATTGTCGAAAACGCCTAAGGAAGGTATGGGCTGGTTGGTGGACTTGATTGCGGGAAGCAATGCGGGATACCTCTGTTCGTATGGAGCCTGCTCGGGGAACAACCTGAACGCACTGAACTCCACCATGGGTTCTGGCGGAAATTTCGATCCGACGCAGATCTACATGCAATACATCACCGGCCCCTGGACTCTGATCGGCGGAAAATTCAATTCCATGTCGGGTGTTGAGGTGCCCAACAGTGTCGCGGATACCAACATCACGCGCTCCATTCTTTATGGCCACAGTCCCTTTACCCATACCGGGGTTCGTGCCGTGAATGCGCTGAGCGATGCAACCACGCTGACCATGGGTGTCAACAATGGGTGGGATCAGGTCACTGGGATGACCGTGTCGAAAACCGGAGAACTGGCGCTCAACGAAGCTTTCACCAAAGATACATCGCTGTTGTTCGATGTGTACGATGGCGCTGAAATGGTGCCTACCTCATTGAACTGGGCCGGCACGATTCCGGTGGGAACCATCACCAACATGTATGCCGCCAACGCAGCACCTTCCGGTATGCGCAGTGGCAACCGAACATTATTGGACATGGTTTTCACCACCAACCTGACGCCTTCGTTGACCTTTATTCTCAATGCGGATCATTCCAGCCAACAAAATGCAGTCATAGGGGCGCAGGGGCAGGTTGGTACCGAAATGTACTGGGGCTGGGCTGGGTATCTGAATTATCAAATCAACGATCAATATCGTGTATCGTTCCGTGGGGAACAGTTGCACGATCTGTCCGGTGTCGCCGTTGCTGCACCGGGAACAGCACCTGGAGCCAACACGGTGCGCGAAGCAACGCTGACATTGGGCTACGCTCCAGTCAAAGATATTGAGCTTCGGGCCGAGGTACGTGGCGACAGCGCTGACAAGGGTGTCTTTGCCGCGTCCAGTGGAATGCTCTACCAGAACATGGTGACCGATGGCCTTAAGGGAATTTACAAATTCTGATTATTTTAAATTCGGGAGTTGATATGAAACTGGTGACAGCGATTATTAAGCCGTTCAAGTTGGACGAGGTTCGGGAAGCCTTGAGCGCCATCGGGGTGCAAGGGATCACGGTGACAGAAGTCAAGGGATTTGGACGGCAGAAGGGGCATACCGAACTGTATCGTGGTGCTGAATATGTGGTGGACTTTCTGCCCAAGGTCAAGCTTGAAGCCGCGGTTCGTCTTGAACTTCTGGAGGCGGTCATTGAAGCCATCGAAAAATCGGCGACAACGGGTAAGATTGGCGACGGGAAGATTTTTGTTTACGATCTAGAACAAGTTGTACGCATCCGTACCGGTGAAACCGGCGTCGATGCACTGTAAGGAGAACGATGATGACATTACGATGGATGAGTTTGAAAGCTGCTGTGCTGGCGCTTTCGCTAAGTATGGGGTCGGTGGCGGTGTTGGCTGACGAGGCATCACCGGCGCCGGCGGTCAGTGCGACAACAGCTCCTGCTGCGGCAACAGCTCCCGAGGCTTCCCCTCCTGCCGCTCCCCCTCCTGCAGCAGCTCCTGCACCGGCACCTTCTGCGCCGTTTTTGGTGGGGTTCGACAAGATCGACTCGGGAGCGACAGCCTGGATGCTGACTTCTACGGCATTGGTTTTGTTCATGACCATACCGGGATTGGCGCTGTTTTACGGGGGTATGGTGCGCAAAAAGAATGTGCTGGCAACGTTGATGCAAAGTTTTGCCATCTGTTCCCTGGTGACCGTGTTGTGGGTGGTGGCCGGTTACAGTCTGGCCTTCATGCCGGGTACGCCATACCTGGGTGGGATGGGTCGCTTCCTGTTGGATGGCATGTTGTACCAGAACGAGGCTAAGAAGGTGATGGTGCATCATGCGGCGACATCCATTCCGGAGTCGGTCTACATGATGTTCCAGATGACCTTTGCCATCATCACGCCCGCACTGATTACCGGTGCCTTTGCCGAACGTATGAAGTTCTCGGCCATGATGGTGTTCGTCGGACTGTGGTCTCTGCTGGTCTATTCTCCCGTTGCTCATTGGGTGTGGGAGCCTGGCGGCTGGTTGGCGGGCAAGGGCGTGCTGGATTTTGCTGGCGGCACGGTCGTGCACATCAATGCCGGGGTGGCGGGTCTGGCTGCGGCACTGGTCATGGGCAAGCGCGTAGGCTATGGCAAGGAACCCATGGCACCCCATAATCTGGTGCTGACCTTGATTGGCGCTTCCATGCTGTGGGTGGGCTGGTTTGGGTTCAATGCCGGGTCGGCGGTGGCAGCGGACGGACGTGCTGGATTGGCCATGGTGGTGACGCAAGTGGCAACAGCGGTGGCGGCTCTGGGTTGGATGTTTGCGGAATGGCTAACCAAAGGCAAGCCCAGCGTTCTGGGTATCGCGTCTGGGGCCGTGGCGGGATTGGTGGCCATCACGCCAGCCTCTGGTTTTGTGGCGACTGGAGGTGCCATCGCCATCGGGCTGGCAGCAGGGGTTGGCTGTTTCTGGACGGCTACCAGTTTGAAACATATGCTGGGTTATGATGATTCCTTGGATGCCTTCGGGGTTCACGGTATTGGCGGCATCATCGGAGCTTTGCTGACCGGCGTCTTCAATGTTAAAGAAATCAGCGCCACCGATGGCAGCCTGATGACGCAGGCCCTGGGCGTTGGGGTGACCGTGGTCTATGGGTTCGTGGTCTCCTTCGTGCTGCTCAAGGTCATTGATTTGGTCATGGGATTGCGAGTCAACGAAGAAGAAGAGCGTGAGGGGTTGGATCTTGTTCTTCATGGTGAGCGCGTCGAATAACCCGTAACTCTCCGTCAGGGAATTGGGGCACCGCAAGGTGCCCTTTTTTTATGTCAGAAGTATTGCAATTTGTATCTTGATATGCGTCAATATCCCCGCAACGCAAAAAAGGGGGAGGAGATTGCCCGATTTCGCGTCCTAAAAATCGAAAAAAACAAGGATAAGCAAGATGACGATGATCAGCAGCAATGCACGCAAGCATATGAGTTGGTTGGCGGCTTTTCTATGTCTTGGGGCGAGCGCCATGGCACAGGCAAAAGATGAAGAATCCGATGCCGAACAGGAAGTTACTTTGGGTACCTTGTTCAAGAAAGCCAAGATAGGAGTCAAAGGCT
>JAJYQG010000062.1 GCA_021794775.1 Pseudomonadota bacterium | reverse complement strand
CGCCAACAATTTATTGATCGCGTAGTACACGGTTTGTTGGCTCATGACCCCGCCGCGCTCTGACACAAACAACCTGTCATCGAACCTCTTGACCATGCTACGGTACTTCAGCTTTTTAAGCCAGGACGCCATGTAGTCGGCATGCGTCGGCGCAAACTGCACCAACCGCTCCTTCCTGCCTTTCCCAACCACCCTCAGCCGTCCGGCCAGGTAGTCGGCGCCGGCAGACAGCGGCAGATCGATCGCCTCCTGCGTGCGTAGCCCGGCATCCAGGAGCAACGCTACGAGCGCGGAATTGCGGTAGCCGGTAAACGTGTCGTCCGACATCGATGCGTGCAGCAGGCGATCCTGCTCTTCCCAGGACAGGCACTCCGGCAGGCGCGTGCCCACCCTCCCGCCAACACCGCCGCGCTTTTTCACTTTTGCCTCGCGGTAGTAGATCACCGGGTTTTCGTTGCACTCGCCGACCTCCTGCAGATAGGCGAAGATCAATTCCAACGCTACGGCACGCGAGTTGATCGTTGATCGCGCGTATTGTCTTCCATCCGCGCCGGCGCCTGTGAACTTGCGCACATGAGGCACGCCGAACTCGTTACACGAACTGATATGCTCGTCGCGGCAAAACGCATCAAAATCCGCCGCAATCCTGGAATACAGCCGGATCGTGTGCGGCGAGTACGGAGTATCAAATACCGGTGATTTCAACCAGTCTTTGAAGTTTTCGAGGATTTGTTCCATCTCCCCACCTTTTTCGAGACGAATCGCAATGAAAATCGCTTTTTCTGACTTTTTCTAAAACCGGAGCAAAAAGATCGTTTTCGGCCATTAGCGCGGCAAAGATCGCGCATCAAAAAGAAAAACCATGCGCTTTCCCATGTTCCCGCCTGGGTCATCGCGCCCTGGATCTGACCCGTCAAATCGTATCGCCATTACAAAAAACCGGAACTCGCACTGAATTTATCGACAAGGCCGAATTTTCGTCAGCTTTTGTCGTTTCGCACGACCAACAGAACACCCGTCATTGGCGCCGACAAGCCAAAAACAACCGGCCGGCCACGGCTACGTCAGGGCATCGCCGTTTCATTTGTGATACTACACCATTATCACATACCAAGGCAGGACAGAACTCGTCACGCCCCCGTATTAAATGCGCCCTACGGCAAAAATGTTATCACATATCAGATAATTTATCGTGCGAATATTTGTTTTCTTGGGGTACAATTTTAAGGCGGGTCTATTTTAACCAAACAAGGTGATTTCATGACGACGAAACGGATTTCAGCCGAACTGACGGATGACGACGCAATCAAACTGGATATTCTCTACACGACCACCAGACTGAACGGAATGCCGAAAAAAGACGCCGACAGGATGTTTTGCGAAATAGCAACGCTTTCCGTCGAAAAAGCGATTGAGTCGTACAGACGAGAAACTGGTGTCCAGTATCCGTCATACGATCAACTTCGTGACTATCTTGGGAAGATTTAACCAGAAACCGAGAGGCAGGAGATACGCCCCGTAATCTTGACAATCAGCGGGGCTATCTCATTTTTGGAGCGGAAGATTCTTTTTTGTTGGCAGAACGGCTTAATAGTCGCTGAAGATCAAGGATCAGACAGGCATGGCTTCCGCGAGCACGGCGGCGCGAAATTTGTCCGGCAATCCGTTTGGTGTTAGCACGTCCACCGGCACGCCTAGCAACTTGCGCAGCTCCACGCGAATCGCGCTGATGTCGAAATGGCGTACCCCGAACCTGGCAACCTCATCCAGCACATCCGGCTTTAGGTCCGATTTGTCCCACAGGTCAAACTTTGTGCCAGCAAAAAAATAACCGGCAAGGGTTTCTATTTCGCGAAAAGTCAGAGGCCCCGGATCAAGGATGCACAGGTCAATATCCGAATCCACCCGAAAAAACGCATCCTTGTTCGCCAAAGACCCAAAAACGACGACATCCGCGCCCTTGGTCTTGCATAGACCCACAAAACCGTTCGCCAAAGCCACGCATCTTGCTTTATGCGCAAGCCGCGCGATTTCTCTGGCTTCGTGGAAAAACGGCTTCAATGGCACAGCCCAATCCTCGCAAGTCAGTTACTACTCGTCGTCATCGTCGTCTTCGGCCCATCTCCGACGCTCAATCGGGTTGAAACCCCGCGATGAGCCTTCCTCGAGGGCCAGCGACTTGATCATCTCAAAAGCCTTCTTCGGATCGTGCTTGTTCAACTTCATCGCGCAGTCCAAAACCTTCAGAACGCCTTTCCCTGGGCTTTGCCCGACCGTGAAAAACCGGAAATACGCGGACAACTCAAGCCCAATATACAGAGAAAACTCGGTCCCCTGGATCGCCGCTTCACCGCCGATTTCGCGATAAAAATCAGAAATCGACAGAGCTGGCCTCGGCAACAGTTCGTCGGGATGCTTCTGAAAAAGCCGGTACAGATAACAGATCGACCGGCTCTTCACCCCCTTATTGCCGCGCGCAATCTCGCCGCTCATGATGCGCGGCCCCACCTGGAACAAGCGTCAAAGCTCAATATCAGTCAGCCCATGATCGATCTTGAATCTGACCAGATCGTTGCCAGTGATCCGGCGCGCAGGCACCGCCGGCATTTTCGGCTTGCGCACGCGATCGGCGGCAGGCTTCTCGACGGACTCCGGTTTCGTTTCGGACAAAGAAGCCTCGGCCTCAGCAACTTCTTGCGCCGCCTCGATACCCTCTTCTTTCGGAACGTCAATCGCTTCGCCTTGGACGGCTTCCGACTCAATGGTCTGCATTTCAGCGACCGGCGCTTCTTCGAAAACCGGTTTCTCGGCCACGTCGGCGCCAGAGATCGTACTACCTGGGTCTAAAATTCCATCCGCATTATGTTGTTTTTTTGCCACAATATCACCTTTGGTTTTAATGAAGAAAGCTCGACACAAAAACCTCGGAAGCCGATTGTTTTCGGGGTTTGCAAGCAGAATCAATCTGTTTTATCCCTTTTTAAGGGGAAACCTACCACCAATCCGAGGTAGACAACCTCTAAAGTTTATTGTATTATGGCATAACTCGTAACGAAAGGCAATAAAAATCCAACAAAAATCCAACATAACAACAAGAGGGTAACAAATGCAATCCACTGATGAAACCGAGTATTTCACTCGATCAAAGGATGTACTGTCCTTTGATATTCCCTTTTTCGTAACACATGAGCAGTTCAAAAACAACACCGAAATCAAAGTTTCTCTCGACTGGATGACGAAGGGCCGCGCGCTATACGGGGACAAATCACGACTGGCCGGCCTCATGCACGCCTCAAGGTGGGCCAAATTGAACGATATGGAGCTTCGCGTCGTCCGCATGTCCATGGTAATCCCCGACCTGGCTGTGCAGTTCAGGACGAGGCATTCCTTCGACTCAATCACCAGAGAGAGCGACGGGCCTTTTGCGTTCCTGAGAACGAAGTACGTCAAGCGAGATCTGTATGAGGCCATCCGTAACGACGTTTTTGAGCAATTGAAAAAAGAAGGCAGGTTGGTCCCCACCACGCTTGAAGATGCCTTACGGATCTATCCGTCCGCTCGTGAAGATGTTTTTCGATTGTATCCCAACACGGCAGCAGTCACCTACATGGCCGAGGTCGAATACGCCGGCAAGGAACTTTTTGATGTTGTGGTTATAAACCCGGCTGCCAAGGGTTTGATCAAAGGGGTGTCCCTGCTTTACAACGAAGCCAGCAAGACCCCGCTCGTCGTTGAAAAATGAGCGATAGGCAGTCCATTCAGCCCGCGATCGTTACGCCGTTCCTGGTTGGACTGATCTTCATTTTCGTGTTTGTCGCGAATTCGCTCTATCACCACAAAACCCCCTGGGAAGATTTTACCGACTTCTCGATCTTCTGGCTGGCCGGAAAAACGATGCTCGAGTACATAACCTCCGGCGCGCACGACCAAACCCATCTTCTGTATTTTGAGCCGGTGATGGCCAATACATTCGGCCAGCAAGCGCGGGGCCTGTCCTGGAATTACCCGCCAACCGGCTTCCTGTTCTTTCTTCCGCTTGGGCTGATGCCGGAGCCGGTGTCCAGGCTGGTTTACAACCTTGTTTCGGTCGCGGTCTATGCTGCAGTTGCCGCCCGGCTGGTCCGGTTCATCCCTGCCCGCCACCGCCTGTCGGCGGCGTTGGTGTTTCTGTCCTTTCCGGCTTTTTGGCTGAACTTGTGGGCGGAACAGAATGGAATTCTGCTGTCGTCCTTGCTTTTTCTGTCGATCATGGAGCGTCAGGCTCTCCCGGCACTGTCCGGCGCAATCATCGGGGCCGTTGCGTGCTTAAAGCCACACCTGGCGTTACCACTTGGCTTTATTCTGGTTTTTCCACGCCAGCGCGAAGCCTTTATCACCGGCATGGTTGGCACGGCTGTCGTGCTGATCATGACCAGCGAAGCGTTCGTAGGCGCGAAGGGATGGATTGTCTGGCTTCATCACGTCGGGCAGGCGGTTTCAGTCAATAGCCACAGATCGCTTATGGTGTCATCAGCCGTGCTGTTTCAGGGGCTACCAAAGCCGCTCTGTGAGGCCATGTGGATTATGACTGCCGTAGGGTTTGGCGCGTGCGTGGCGGCGTTTGTAAAAGAGAGCGGGGCGAATACAGGGCATGGCAGCGGATGGCTCTCGACTTGCGCCATCACGCTTCTGGCTTGGAGCGTCGTCGTTCCGTACCTCATGCCCTACGATCTGGTCATCGGCGTATTCGGGTTGGTGATGGTTGTGACTTCTGACCATGGCTGTTTTGGGCAATTAAATCGTCGTTGTTATTAATGGAGAAGAAAATGGATGCCAAATGGGCGGATGTTCAAGAGGATTTTTGCAGAGCAGCAAATCATTTCAAAATGTCCAAAATGATTTTCGATAACGGCGGCCTCGATGCCGACAGTACCAATGGATACATGGCAAGAATGGCTCTCATGCACTCAATGCAAACCGGCTACACGTCTTTCGAGGATGGTTTGAAAAAGATTTTTGCCGTCATTGCCGAGCCAACACCGCTAGGCGGCGATGACTGGAGTTGGGATACGGCATTGCTGTCCAGAGCGACGAAAAACCTCAAAAGCGAGCGGCCGGCAATTTTTTCGCCACAGTTTCTTGAAATAGCCGGCCGTGTCAGAAGGTTTCGTCATGCCGCTGCAACAGATTACGACAACCTCACTGTCGCAGAGGCTTCTGGTTCGGTTGATGCTGCAACCCTGATGGCCGAAAACCTGACGGACGAATTCGAGCGTTTCAGAAACGCCATGGAAGCCAGCAGTTCAAAGTCGGCGCCAAGATCACCGCGCGGATAGCGAACAAATGCGCCCGGCTTGCGCTGTTATGGCTTGCCTGGGCGCGGATGGCTTGTAGCCGCTTCGTTAGGATTTCCTCTTTTTGAGTGCGCCGTCAGAATGACCTGAATATCCCCACCAGGTCAAGCACCACATACACCGCGTTCAGCCCCAGGATGCCCCATGCGCGCCTCGACACGGACCAGACGCAGAACATCAGGTTACCGATGAGCCATACCAGCCAAACCAACAACCGACCGTGCGAAGGCAGGCCGGACGCCATCATGAACGTGCCGGACACAGCAAACAACGACCCGAGGTATTCAAGAAAGCCGATTACTTTTCCTTTCCAGCCCAACGCGCCGTTTGCTGCGCAGATCCAGTCAGAGAGAGTTTTCTTGGGTGCCATGGAGAGTGTCTTCTTGATGACTATGGACCAAAATTACCTGAGCGACTGATACCCACAACTGCCTGGCAATGTCGGCCAGACGAAGCACCATGATGTCGCGGTACAAGCTGTTCTCAATCGACCTCACAAACCAGTTCGCCGTAAAAGGATCATCGGAAACCATCCTATCGAACAGTTTTGAGTGGCCTGGCAGGTTTCGCGTAACATCCAACGCCTCGCCAAACGAACCGACGATCGCTGGCGTGAGATCCTTTTCGCCGATAAAAATGAACGATTCTGGCACCACAATTCCCACGCGAAGCTCGCCTGGAAGCAAGGATATTGACAACGCCGGCCTGATCTTGGTGTTCAGGCAGATTTCAGCATACCAAACGCCGGATTCCGTGTCGGAGCCTTTGACATCGACCGGAATGCTGCGCTCAGCCGACCAAAAAGCCTTCTCCTGTTTCCTGGCCAACTCAAACGCCAGCCGGCTGAAAACAACCTCGTAAAACAACTTTATGCGCGTGTCGATCAATTGAATTCCCTCGGTTATAAACAAAAACTACGCGGTTTTAAGGCGTTGCCACGAACTCGCGCGCTCGCGGTCACCATCGACACTGTGTTCGTCAACAATAGCCTCAGAAAGCAGTCGAACAATCGCCTCGCGGTTTGCTCTTTCATCCGCTTCGGCCTTCGCGCGCCCATCCTGCGTCATCGTCTTTCTGGATAGCGCCCTGGCCTGAACCTGCGTGTCATCGTTTTCAATGATCCCGAGTGCCGATTTCATGGCACCAACAAAATCCGGTTCGCGCCGGTGTTTGGAGACAAGATCGCGCACTGCCTCGAGATCGTTTCGGTATGTGGCCCAAATCAGTTTCGGAACATCCGACAATGCGCTGTCTGAATTCTTCGCTCCCTCCAACAACTTCATGCTGTTTTCCAGAGCGAGTTGAAACCCTCTTTCATCAAGCGACGTGGACTCGATGTCTTGCGAGTAATGCGGCAGCAACCCGACTGCGCGCTGAATGGATATGCGCCCCTTCTCGACCGCTGTAGACACGGCCAGAACGCGTTGAGCCTGATCGCGCCCAAAACTGGTAGTCCAGACAACCGGACGCATGAACTGCCTCGCCTCGGCGATCAGGCGCTTGTAAACCTCGAGAAAACTCATCCTGGCCGCAATCTTGTCGCCGACCTGTAGCAGCGGGCAACAAACCCCATAAGCCTCGGCCATTTCCTTTGTCCAAACAACCGACCCATACTCGTCCTGCGGAATCATCCCCCACGCCTCTTCCGGACCTGGGCGACCGTCCTGTTCATTGATGCGCTGGATGATTGCCGGAAGCGTCAAGTGCCCGGTCAACTCGCGACGGCACCGCGTCAACGCCTCGGTAACAACCTGCTCCGGGAACCGGTCCAGATCGCGCTCGATCATCAAAAGGCTTTCGCGTGAAAAATTGGTTCTGGTAATCTCGGCGGTAACAACCAA
>JAJYQG010000024.1 GCA_021794775.1 Pseudomonadota bacterium | reverse complement strand
GGGTATTCGCTCGCTGGAGGTGATCGAACGTTATCTTGACGAGGGGATCAGTTCCGTCATCATCGGTACGGCAGCGGTCAAGAATCCAGGCTTTCTTCATGAGGCTTGCGATGCGTTCCCGGGCCATATTTATGTCGGACTGGATGCCAAGGAAGGCAAGGTGGCGGTAGAAGGCTGGTCCAAATTGACGGGGCACGAAGTGGTGGATCTGGCGCGCCGTTTTCAGGATTATGGGGTGGAAGGGGTCATCTATACCGACATTGGGCGCGATGGCATGATGACCGGGGTCAATATCGAGGCCACCGTGGCGCTGGCACGGGCGCTGCAGATCCCGGTCATCGCCAGCGGCGGCTTGCACGGCCTTGAGGACATCCGAGCATTATGTCGTGTTCAGGAAGAGGGCATTGGCGGGGTGATTACGGGTCGAGCCATTTATGAAGGGACGCTCGATTTTGCCCAAGCGGTGGTGCTGGCGCGTGACTGGCCGGCGGGTGCCTGATCGTGAGTCTGGCGCGGCGCATCATCCCCTGTCTGGATGTCAAGGGCGGACGTGTGGTCAAAGGCATCAATTTTGTTGGATTACGCGATGCCGGAGATCCCGTCGAGATAGCGCGCCGTTACGACGAACAAGGTGCAGATGAAGTTACGTTTCTGGATATTGCGGCGAGTGCAGAAGAACGCGATCTGATTCTGCCCATTATCGAGGAAGTGTCTGCCCAGGTTTTCATCCCGCTGACGGTCGGTGGTGGTGTGCGCGAAGTTGGGGATGTGCGGCGTCTGCTGAATGCTGGGGCGGACAAAGTGAGCATGAACTCGGCAGCTTTGCAGCGCCCCGATCTGATAACCGAGGCAGCCGATTTTTTTGGTTCCCAGTGCATTGTGGTGGCCATCGATGCGCGCCATACTGGTGATACGCCCTCTGGCTGGCGGGTGTTTACCCATGGTGGACGCCGTCCGGCAGACCAGGATGCTGTACTTTGGGCGGAAGAGGCGGTACGTCGCGGTGCCGGTGAGATTCTGCTGACCAGCATGGATCGGGATGGTACGCGCGAAGGATTCGATCTTGAGCTGACGCGACGAATTTCTGATGCGATCGGTGTTCCGCTCATTGCCAGTGGTGGAGTTGGAAACTTGCAACATTTATGCGACGGGGTGCTCAAGGGACGGGCCGATGCGGTGTTGGCAGCCAGCATTTTTCACTATGGGGAATACACCATCCGTGAAGCCAAAGAGGCCATGGCGCAACAAGGCATCGAGGTGCGATGGTGAGGAACGACGAAGCTTGGCTGGATGATGTACACTGGGACGATAAGGGGCTGGTGCCTGCCATCGCTCAGGAGATTGGGACTGGGCGGGTGTTGATGGTGGCGTGGATGGACCGCGCAGCACTGAAGCGTACGGTAGAGCTGGGCGAGGCCGTTTATTGGTCCCGCTCGCGTCAGCGTCTGTGGCATAAGGGTGAAGCTTCGGGTCATGTCCAGAAGGTAGAGGCTGTGCGCCTGGATTGTGATGGGGATGTGGTGCTGTTGGCGGTGCAGCAGGTGGGTGGGATTGCCTGCCATACCGGTCGTGCCGATTGTTTCTTCCGGGTGCTGAAAGATGGGTGCTGGTGTGAAGATGCTCCGGTTCTGAAGGACCCTAGCGAGATTTACGGAAGTTTATGATGTCGGATGTTCTTGTTCGCCTTAACCAGACGTTGCGTCAGCGTCGTGACGACGATCCTCAGCATTCTTACGTGGCCAGTCTTTATGCCCGTGGGGTAGATGTCATGGCCCGTAAGGTCGGGGAGGAGGCGGTGGAGACCATCCTGGCCGCCAAGGGCGGTGATCGGAACGCGTTGGTGCGAGAGATTGCCGATCTGTGGTTTCATTCTATGGTGCTGCTGATGGCTCAAGGCGGCGAGGTTGGTGAGGTACTGGCAGAACTGGAACGCCGTGAGGGGACGTCTGGGCATGCCGAAAAGGCGGCGCGCCAGTCTGTGTCGCATGACTGACAGGGGAAGGTTCGATGGCTGATTGTCTTTTCTGTCGCATTGTTCGCGGTGAATTGCCGTCCAGGAAAGTATATGAAGACGATGATGTCCTGGCTTTTCATGACATTCATCCGGCAGCTCCGGTTCATTTCATGTTGATTCCCAAGTTGCATCGAGACTCCTTGGCGCATTGTGTTGCGGAGGATGGGCCGTTGCTTGGGAAAATGCTCTCGCTGACGCCCAGGCTCGCCAAGGAACAGGGACTGATGGATGGGTTTCGTACCGTGATCAATACGGGGCCCGCCGGCGGACAGGAAGTCTATCATCTGCATATTCATGTCATGGGTGGGTTGAAATCGGCGGCGTTGACACGCAGCGACGACAAATGACCCGGGGCGCATCGTGGGCTTGGGCTCATGATGCCGACAATCTGGGATAATACGCATTGCACGCGGGGAGGTTAAGGAGAAGTCATGGGCGATTTGTTCAGTATTCAGCATCTGTTGCTGTTGTTGTTGATCGTGGTGCTGGTTTTCGGCACCAAAAAATTGCGTAACATTGGTTCCGATCTCGGAGGCGCCGTCAAAGGTTTCAAGGAAGGGATGGCGGGGTCTGGAGAAAGCGAAACAAAGCCTACTCTGGATGACAAAGGAGGATCTCCGGTTAAGGAAGCCTCGGTGCAAGAGAAGTCTCACTCCTGACCGAAGAACGGATCGATGCTGGATTTTAGTTTTTCCGAAGTCGGCCTGGTGGGGTTGGTGGCCCTGATCGCCATTGGTCCTGAGCGCATGCCAAAAGTGGCTCGCGGAGCTGGTGTATTGTTTGGCCGTTTTCGTCGTTACACCCAGTCGGTCAAAGCTGAGATTGACCGTGAGTTGCTCCAGGCCGAGATGAAAGAAGTGGAACGCAAGATTGCGGAGGCCAAGGCAGAAGCTGAGCGTCAACTGGCCGCCTCGGCAACGGCCGTTGACCATGTGCTCAAGCAGCCGGTGTTGGCAGAAGGAGACTCCAGTCCTGTGCAGAAGCCAGATGATTCGACTGTTTCGGCGCAGGCTGCCGTGGAAGAGTTTTTGGTTCATGAACAGAATACCGATGAGATCCATCCGGGATTTGAACGGCCCAAGGTGGGCTATGCCTCGATGGGAGGGGATCCTTTTAGCGTAAGACGTGCGGCCCCAGCGCGCAGCCGTGCTGTGGAAGCGGGTGGGGCTCTGAATGAGTGAGGTAGGGGGAGAAGAGTCGGCCACCGTCCGGGAGTTTGTGAGCCATTTGATTGAGCTGAGAACGAGGCTCATTCGCGCGGTGGTTGCTGTGTTTGCGGTGTTCGTAGCGCTGTTGCCGCTGGCCAACCATTTGTACACCTGGTTGGCGCACCCGCTGCTTAGCAAAATGCCTCAGGGTGGGCATATGATTGCAACCGAGGTGACCACGCCGTTCTTTGTCCCCATGAAGGTGGCGGGGTTGGTTGCCTTCTTGCTGGCCTTGCCCTATGTTTTGGCGCAGATATGGGGGTTTATTGCCCCAGGGTTATACGATCACGAAAAACGTCTGGCCTTTCCTTTAATCGTGTCCAGTACCCTGCTGTTTTACATTGGCATGATGTTTGCCTACTTTGCTGTATTTCCTTTTGCTTTTGGTTTCTTTGCCAACACTGCCCCGCAAGGGGTGGAGATGATGACCGATATCGACAAATATCTGAGTTTCGTCATCACCATGTTCATTGCTTTTGGGCTCGCCTTTGAAACACCGGTGGCCGTCGTGTTGTTGGTCAAACTGGGGGTGATCAGCGTTCCCCAGTTGCGCAGTGCTCGTCGTTACGTACTGGTCGGGGCATTTATCATAGGGGCCATTTTTACCCCTCCGGATGCGGTATCTCAAACCATGTTGGCCGTCCCTCTCTGGCTGCTTTACGAAGTGGGTATTTTGGTGGCGGCGCGTATGACGCCCAAGACTATTCCTGTGGATAAGACCGAGAAGTTGCCGAACCTGGAAGCTTGATTTTCAGGAGGGCGCCAGCCTTTGCTACTGGCCAGGCTCATCCAGATTGCGAATGGTCCCTTTGGGACGTCGTCCGACCACCGCTGTGAAACGCTCACGTTTCTGGTTGCGAATCACCACCAGGGAGGCTGATTGGCCGGGTTGCAGGGCGGCGACCTGATTCAGCATATCGCGGGAGTCGGTGATCGGTTTGCCTTCGACTTCGACGAGAACATCGCCGGGACGGATGCCGGCTTGTTCGGCAGGTCCTGCGCGCAGGACTGCGGCGATCAACGCTCCCGATGATTGGGCGAGATGGAAAGAAGTGGCGATGTCCGGGGTCACATCCTGAACCTCGACGCCAATCCAGCCTCGGGTTACGCTGCCATGCTGGATGATGTCTTCCATCACTTGCTGAGCCAAACCACCAGGGATACTGAAGCCGATGCCTTGAGAACCGCCGGATTTGGAATAAATGGCGCTGTTGATGCCGATCAGGTTGCCGCTGCTGTCCACCAGGGCACCCCCTGAGTTACCAGGGTTGATCGCCGCGTCGGTTTGAATGAAGTTTTCGAACGTATTGATGCCGAGGCGACTGCGTCCCAACGCGCTGATGATCCCGGAAGTGACAGTTTCTCCAACGCCAAAAGGATTGCCGATGGCAAGAACGATATCACCGACGCGCACTTGATCCGAATGACCAAACGTGACGGTGGGCAGGTGATCCAGGTTGATTTTGAGAACAGCCAGGTCTGTTTCCGGGTCCGTTCCTGCGATGGATGCCTTGACGGTTCGCCCATCTGAAAGTGCAACCTGGATTTCCTGGGCGCCATCGATGACATGGTCATTCGTCAGAATGTAACCATCGGGGCGTACGATGACCCCAGAGCCCAGGCTTAGCTGGGGTGAGGCACTGTCGCCATCGCCGAAGAATTGGCGCGGGTCATCGGGCAGCGTGCGATGCGCAACCTGTTTGCGGGTGAAAATGTTGACCACGGTTGGCATGGCGCGCTGGGCGGCAACGCGCAAGGAGCCCATGGGCGCACCGTGGTCCGGATTGATGACGGGTGAAACAGTTTGCAACGCGGGTGCGGCTATGATGGCGGAGGGAGGAGCATTTCCGGACACGCGGTCAAAGTAGGTATAGGCGAAAAGTGCCCCGAGAACTACGGTGACCGTTTGCGAAAAAATCAGCCAGAGTTTTTGCATCAGATCAATATGAATGCCTGGAATCGGCGCTAGGATACCCGTTGCTCTGCAACGTTATGAGGTAATTGTATGAAAAATAACTCATTTGGGTGTGGATCTTTGGGTTTTTGTAGCCCGTTTGGGTCATAGTCAGGAGCAAGGGGTTTGGTAGAATGGAGTGCAGTGTCACAGGACTATAGCCGAAAACAGGATGGATGACATGGATAAGTTGCAAACGGATCAGGGTAGGCGACGCTTTTTGGTTGGCGCAACCAGCGCGGTGGGCGGCGCAGGGGTTGTGGCGTTGGCAACGCCCTTTGTTCTCAGCATGTTTCCCAGTGCTCGCGCAAAGGCTGCCGGAGCACCGATAGAGGTTGATATCAGCAAACTGGAATCCGGCATGATGGTGACTCAGGAGTGGCGTGGTCAACCCGTATGGATCATCCGCCGCACGGCGGCCATGATGGCGCAATTGGCAAAAAACGGTCATCTTTTGAGCGATCCGGATTCGGATAAGTCGGAGCAGCCTGAGAGCTGTAAAAATATTGCCCGAGCCCAAAAAGGGCACGATGAGGTTCTCGTGGTGGTCGGAATTTGCACGCACCTTGGTTGTTCGCCTACCGAAAAAATGAAGTCAGGCGACGATGGGGGAATGGGAGCTGACTGGCCAGGGGGGTTCCTATGCCCTTGTCACGGGTCCAAATACGATATGTCGGGGCGGGTGTTTAAAAGTATGCCAGCCCCCCTCAACTTGCGTGTTCCGCCTTATGCGTTCCTGAGCGATGTTCGTCTCTTGGTGGGTGCTGAGAAGAAAGGAGGCTGAAGATGATGTCGCAAATGCTGGGGTGGATTGATGCGCGGTTTCCCTTGACGAAGGTCTGGAAAGAGCATTTGGCGGAGTACTATGCGCCAAAGAACTTCAACTTTTGGTACTACTTTGGTTCTCTGGCGTTGTTGGTGTTGGTCATCCAGATTGTAACGGGCATTTTTCTCGCGATGAATTACAAGCCGGATGCGCGTTTTGCCTTTGCTTCGATCGAATACATCATGCGCGATGTGGATTTTGGCTGGCTTATCCGCTATATGCATTCGACTGGGGCTTCAATGTTTTTCATTGTGGTCTACATGCACATGATGCGAGGAATATTGTACGGCTCATACCGTCAGCCGCGCGAGTTGATCTGGATCATTGGCATGGCCATTTATCTTTGCCTTATGGCTGAGGCCTTTTTTGGCTATCTTTTGCCTTGGGGCCAAATGTCCTACTGGGGAGCGCAAGTGATTGTTTCGCTGGTTGATGCGATCAGTCCAGAACTGGCTCTTTGGGTTCGAGGCGACTACGTTATTGCCGATGCCACGTTGAACCGGTTTTTTGCTTTTCATGTGATTGCCTTGCCCTTGGTGTTGGTGATTCTGGTGTTCTTGCATATCGTGGCGTTGCATCAAGTGGGGTCGAACAACCCCGATGGCATCGAGATCAAGGCGGTTAAGGATCCGGAAACCCATATTCCCCTGGATGGTATCCCGTTTCACCCCTACTACACGGTCAAAGACATCGTGGGCGTGGCGGGTTTCCTGATACTCTACTTTGGCATCATCTTCTTCGTTCCAGAAGGAGGGGGATATTTTCTAGAGGAAAACAATTTTATTCCAGCCGATCCCCTGAAAACGCCGCCCCATATTGCGCCTGTCTGGTATTTCACGCCGTTTTACGCCATTCTTCGCGCCATTCCCCAAAAGCAGCTCGGCATCGCTGCCATGGGATTGGCGGTGATGGTGTTTTTTCTGCTCCCTTGGTTGGACCGTGGTATTGTCAAATCGGTGCGTTATCGTGGCAAGCTGTACAAGACGGCGTTGGCCGGTTTTGTGATTTCATTTCTTGTGTTGGGCTATATGGGCACGTTAGAACCCACGCTGTGGTACGTCAATCCGATATCCCGTATTTGCGCTTTGATCTACTTCGGTTTTTTCGTTCTGATGCCCGTTTATTCCAAACTGGATAAAACCAAACCAGTTCCCGATCGGGTGACGTCATGATGACAGTGGCTTTGCGCTGGGCCAGCAGAT
>JAJYQG010000141.1 GCA_021794775.1 Pseudomonadota bacterium | reverse complement strand
GCAAAGGCAAAAGGCAGCAAGCGTGCGGCCTGGGCTCCTGGGCGCGCGCGAAGCGTCACGGTCCATGCCCCGATGTCGCGCCAGGCAATGGCGTTGCCGTCGGCAATGGCAGCGCATGCAGGGGATCGACGAAGGGAGCGCCACCACCTCGCGCAGGCGCAAGAGGCGTCAGCGTTTCATTGGAGAGAACACGCACGTTGGGCATGGCGCCATCGCGCATATCGCGGGTCCAGTCGTAACGGTCACGGGTCAACGCATCGCTCTGTTCACTGTCACGAATCACGTAGGGCCGCAGAAACAGCATCAGATTGTCTTTGACGCGGGCTTTCGACTCATAGCGAAACAACGCCCCAAGGTAGGGAACATCGGCCAACCAGGGTGTTTTCTCCATGGAGTCGGAGTAATTGTCCGACAACAACCCACCCAGTACGATCAATTGCCCATCCTGCACCAGCACGCTGGAGTCCACCGAACGCTTGGTGTAACTCGGCCCATTGACATTGTTCAAGGTCGTGGCATCGATGGCCGACGATTCTTCGTAAATCTGCAATTTGACCAAGCCGCCCTCGGAAATCTGTGGTTTGATGCGCAGAATCAGTCCAATATCCTTGCGATCCACCGTGGTGAAGGGGCTGATCGTCCCCGTCAGCCCCGTTTGCGCATAAGACCCCGAGACCAGAGGCACATTCTCGGCGATGACGATCTGCGCTGGCTCGTTATCGAGTGTCAGCAGATTCGGCGTCGACAGCACATTCACGCCACTGATCAAGCTCACGGCGCGTACCAAACCGGCCATGCCCATCACGCCGTTGAAGGAATGCAGCACAGCCAGATTGGTTCCGGCGGACGGCGTCACCAGCGGCGTCGTCGCACCGGCCCCCAGGTTGAGCAGACTGCTGGTTTGCGACCCCAGCGACACGATGTTTCCGCCGGCATTGGCCGCATTGAAACTGGTTCCGGCAAAGGTCTGGGTTGAACCACCACCGATGAGCGCCTGCAGCTGCGTGCCAAACTCCTCTGTCTTGTTGCTCGATACCTCGACGATCATCGATTCGACATAAATCTGCGGACGGCGTGCATCGAGTCGGTCGATCACCTGGCGCAGGTTGCGGTATACCCGCTCGTTGGCGGTAATGATCAAAGAGTTGGTCGCCACATCGGCCTGGATCATGCCGGCGGGCAACGCTCCCCCCGCCCCACCGGCAGCCTGGTTGGCCACGTTGCCCGCCGATCCGCCTGCCGACAGCGCCGATGTGCCCCCCAGGGCACTGCCGGGTGAGGAAGTCGACGATGCGCCTTGGGTGGGCGCGGCCCCGGACGAGGAACCCGGCTGCGCCGTTCCATTGTTGGCGCCGATACCGGCACCACCAAAAGGACTGCCCAGGGAAGAAGAAATGCCGGCATCCTGGCTGCCTGCTCCAGCGCCTACCGAACCATCGGCGGTGACGATGCCGCGCAACGTCTTGGCCAGCTTGAGGGCCTCGGCATTGCGCAGTCGCACCACCCAGATGTTGCCGGGTTGCGCCGTGGGCGCATCCAGTTTGAGCACAAGATCGCGCAACTGCTGTGTTCGCGTGGCCGTCGGTGCTCGCACGATCAGGCTGTTGGTGCGTGGTTCGGCCAATACCACCGGCTTGAGGCTGGCATCCCCGCCATTGCCAGGATCGCTCAAGCGGTTGATCAGCGGCGCCAGATCAATGGCCAACGCATCGTGCAGTGGAATGACCTCGGCATCACCGACCTGAGGCACATCGAGTGTGTCGATGAGATGGGTCAGACGCGCGAGATTCTCGGCATAATCGGTCACCACCAGCGTGTTGTTGGCCGGATAGGCCGTGATCGCATTGTTGGGAGCCACCAAGGGTCGCAACACAGGCACCAGATTATTGGCCGACTCGTAACGCAGGTGGAATACCCGGGTTTCCACCTGATTGCCACTGGGCAAGGGTCCCCGTCCTCCTCCCACGCCCCGCTCATCGCTGCTCACACCACTGCCTTGCAGCTTGGCTTCGGCTTCGGGAACCACGCGGTAGCTCCCTTCGCTGCGAACCATGGCAAAACCCTGCATGCGCAGGCTGGCCGCCAACAGGTCCAGCGCTTCCGGTGCGCTTACCGGTCGGTCGGACACCAGGCTCACGGTTCCTTTTACACGAGGATCCACCAGAATCGCCACCCCAGCAGCGTCGGCCACCGTTCTGACCACGCCTTCCAGATCGGCGTTGACGAAATTCAGCGTCATCAACGCCGGTTGCGCCAACGCCTGAGCCACGGGGGCGGCCGCCCAGCCCGGTAGACTGACCACCAGCCAGCCAGCACACCACACCCCCCACCATCGCGTACGTTTCATGTGCATCCTGATACCACCCATCTCATCGCCGCCATTCCAATCGCACCCCGTCCCCGTCCGGCTGCCCCAATACGCTGAGAAACCCAGCCAGAACCGCACGGGTATCCGCCCGCGCCCTGGCCTGACCCGCGAAGCGGAACTGCCCCCCCTGCCATGATCCTGTCCCTTCTACCTGCAACACTCCGCGCCGGGTCGTCACCTGCAGCGTGCCAACCTTGCCCACGCCGGTGAGTTGCAAGCGATAATCGCCAAGCGGCGCCACCGGGGCCAGTCGGGTCGCCGCTCCAAGCCAGTCACCCTGCAATGCCCATGGTAGCCCAGAAGCGCCACCCCAGCGCCCGGCACCCCAATGAACTTCCAGGCGTCCCGCAGGGTGCAACGTCGTGAAAGGGCTACCCAAACCTTCCAGGATGTCGGCCGGAAACGCTGCCTGACCGGGCAACCATGCCCAGGTCCCCCAATGCCAGTGGGCCATGACATCCACCTGGGCCTCGGGCTCCGCTTCATGCAAGGCGATTTCCAAACCACGCCAACCAGGCTGCAAGCGCCATTCTACGCGCCCCGGCCACGCCGTAAAGGTGGTGCCCGAACGCCAATTCAGCTCAGCCGAACCATGCCACAAGGTGCCACTTTCATTGGTCAGGCTTAAAGCACCGTCACTCAGCTGGCTCAACGCCAGAGACAACCAGGTAGCTGGACATTGGACGATGAACGCCAACAAGGCAAACAACCCAGCCCATACCCAGGTCCTCATGGCAAGGTCCCCAGCACCAACTCGACCTGCAGGTCGGCATCACGACGTTCGATGTCGGCACTCAGGATCTCAAAACCCGAACCTGCGCCCGCGCGATTCAACGCCTGAAACAACGCTTCCACCTGCTGGCCACGCCAATGCAAGACGAGGCGATGGGCCTCTTCGTGCAGTTCAAGAGTCGGGAATGCCTGGTTCAAACGATGGGCCAACGCCGCCAGAGAGCGTCCCTGTGCCACAGGCATAGCCTGAGCTGCCTCGATCCGTTCGACATCAGCCCGCAGCGCGGGCAACAGTTCGCTCAAGCGCTGGCTATCCTCAACCAGAGCTTGCCATCCAAGAAAAGCGGCGCATAACACCAGCACCCATCCGAGCAGCACGAGCAAGCCCTGCTCACGGGGCTGACGCTGATCCCAAAAAGTTTTAAGGGCATGGCCCATCGCTGCCCTCATCGCTGCGGCACCTCCAGAACCCATTGGCCCTTGCCATCGGCCTGCCAGCGCCAACCACGCCGACGCGCTTCCTCGACGAGCTTCGCCGGTTGCCCGCCAGCCGCAAATCGCACCGTCAAACGCCCCTCAAGGTAATGCCAGGCAACGACCGTCAAGTTCGCCTGCCCCGCCAGCAACTGGGTCAAATCATCGCATAAGCGCACAAAAGGCCCCTGCAAGCCAACCTGTTGCGCAGGCCGGATGCCCTGAGCATGGATCCATCCTGCCAGCGGCACATCGGCCGGCCAGGGTTTCCCCTGCGCCTGCAGCGCCTGCCTGGCTTGATGCAAAAGGGCATGGTATTGCCAGTCGAGCTGCGCCCAGCGCAACGAAGCCCCCAACAACAGAGCCATCACCAGGCTGATCAGCGCCAACCCGGCCGGCCGGACGCGACGCCATGCCTGGTGCCAGGGACGGCTGGCCCATTCTCCCTGACATAAATCGATCCCATCGGCATCGATCCTGGGACGGGTCAGCAAAGACTCCAGCGCCACATCATGCCAGGGCCATGTCGCGCCCTGCGGCAAAGCCCAGATCGGCTCCTCCTGAACGCGCACGCCTCCGCCATCCGGACCCTGCGCCTCGCGCCAGACCTGGACCCAACCCTGATCGTGCGCCTCCAGGGTCGGGAAACGCCACAAGGCCCGATACCCCGGAGGCAACCAATCTGTCGCCGCGTAAATGGCCAGTGAAGTTGCCCGTGCACGCCATGCTTCATGAATGAACGTCATCCAGGAGCGATCGATGACCATCACCGCGACATCGTTCCCTTCGGCCAGGGCCATATGCAGCGTTTCCGGAGCATGCAACAACCACGGTTCGAGCAGATTGGGCAAGGCCGCACGCCATTGACTTCGTGGCACCCCGTTCAACCCATCGGCCGGGCAGCTCAGACGGGTCACATCACAAGGGGGTACCAGCAATTCCCAATGGTCTGCCTGCGGCATCTCGTCGAGCTTGGCTACGCCAGCACGCACCACCTCACCGCCGATACTCCAGCAAAAGGGCAATGCGCCCCATTGCCATTCGCCGGAAGGCAAGTGCAACGGACGTAACGGCAACAGCACGCGACATACGCCGCTCATGTCCCCCCCCCTGGCGTATCCAGCGCACCCAGGCTCCAGCCATTCTGTTCACCGATCACCTGCGTCATCTGCCCTCCGCCCTGGTGACGCGCCACCAGCACCTGACGGCGTTGCACAGCCGTGGGAGCGCGCCACTCTTCGAGGACATAAAAATAATCCGAATTCACCCCCAGCATGGCGACAGGCGCACCGGTCAAGGTTGGCAAAGCAGCGCTGAGACGACGCTGCAAATCCGCCGTATCGACAAAAAATTGCTGTTGCCGTTCCTGCATCACCCCGCTCAGCTGCCCCGGATCCACCCCCAGTATAGCTCCCAGGACCGCCGCCGAAGCGGTGTTGGCATTGACCAATGTGGGACGGGGCAACAACACCAGCATTTCCCCAAGATGGCTCAGCGTGGTTGCATCAGCATCGGGAAACCAGCGCGCCAGATCCATCGCCCTACCCCATGGCACAGGTTCAGCCGCCAGCTGTTGCTGGCTCAAAACCATCTCTCCTGCCATGGCCGTGCCATGGTTACCCTGCATGGGCGGGCCATCGAAACGGCTGGCCAGCAGTTGGCGGGCAATCGGAGCAGCCTGGGCCGGATCGAGACCCAAATCGGCCAACAAACGCTGGAAGACTGTCAGCGCCGCAGCATCGATGTCGCTGGCCGCCACCCAACCGCGATCGCCCTGCGGGTTTTGCACCTTGAGCAAGGACATCAGGTTGAACCGGCTCTGGGCATCGACAATGCGACCGGACAAACGAAGGCTGGCTGCCTCCCCGCCCAGGACGCTGTCGACCGGAATGTCGTTGATGGGCAAGGCCCAGACCTCTCCACCATGGTCCACAGCCCCGGTGAGTCGCCAATCGTCACGCAGCATCAAGCGCGCCCAGTCCAGAGCCCCTTCACCCAACTGCGCCATCTGGTCACGGGTGCGCTGGTTTTCAAGCAAGCGCATCCGGCGTTGCTCATCGCGCATCATGCCCGCAGCCAGCACCGCCACCAGCACGGCCAGCAGCAACGCCATGAGCAATGCCGCACCACGCTCGCGCTCCATCAATCCTGCCCCGTCAAACAAACCTGTCGCAGGGGCCATGGCGTCCCTTGCAAAGCAAGGTCCATTTCCAGACCTCGCACCAGGACCCCAGGCGCTACCGGTGGTGCCACCGACCAACCGTTGGCCCCTGCCCACAACCGTGCCTGAAACCCTACGACCCCTGGTACGGTCAGCGCGGTGACCTGTCCTGTTGGGGAACCCCCTTGCGCCAAGGTTTGCCAATCCGCCAACCAGGTGCCGCGATCGGAGTATGCGCCACTGTCGATGCGGCGCAAGGCGCCATTGACGAGGACGTAGGCAATACGATGCAGGCCATCGCTTTCCTGAACCAACCAAGCCATACGATCCGCACCCAGTACCACAGGAACCCCGTCACGCCACTGATGGGCCGGGGCCATGGCTTGACAGTCGCGCTGCCATTGATTGAAAAAAAATTGCGTCTCCTCCAAAGCATCTCCCCGCGCCCGCAAAATGCCCTGACTGCGCGTCATGGATTCGAGCACGCGCCACGACATCAACCCCATCAGCGACAACAACAATGCCACGATCATCACTTCCAGCAAGGTAAAGCCACGCACTTCAAAGCACCTGCGCGGGGTTGTTCGGCACCACGGTCACCAACCGTGCCAATACCGTGTTGTCACCGTTCAGGGTGACGATCACCTCGACACGACGAAACGATGGGTTGGGTGTCACCACCACCGTTTCGTGACAGGTCAACGCATAACGCCCCTGCACGCAATCAACATCCATGTTTCCCAGATTGGGCCAGGTCCGCGCCAGGCGCAGTTCGTCCAACGCATTCGTGGCACTCCACCGAGCGGCCAGGCGCAGCGGAACCGCCTCAGCCACTCGAGTCGCGCCTCCCAAAGTACGCATCCCTGCCGCCAGCGTTAACGCCATGACGAACAGGGCCACCAGAACCTCGAGCAGCGTAAAGCCGCGCTCAAGGCTCCCAGTTACCGATATCGGCATCGTTGCCCTGTCCGCCAGGTTGTCCATCAGCCCCCAAACTCCACACATCGATTTCGCCATGCTGCCCTGGATTGGCATACTGATAAGGATGCCCCCAGGGATCCTTGGGCAAGGTATCCAGCGTCTGCATCCAGCCAGAGGGCAGCGGTTCAAGAACCGGCTGCTTCACCAGGGCCGCCAATCCCTGCTCCGTGGTAGGGTAGCGCCCGACGTCGAGACGGTACAGCTTCAGGGCTTGCATCAGGCTGGCGATATCCTGATGAGCCGCCAGTTTGCGCGCCTGAGCAGGGCGATTCATGACGCGCGGCACGATCATGCCCGCCAGAATGGCAATGATCACCATCACCACCATAATTTCGATCAGGGTAAAGCCACGTTCGCCCACTGACCCCACCCGATATGCCCGCTCACTCACGTCCATCCCCCTCAAATGCAACACCTTAACCTATCAGACCCGCCCCGGAAACACAAGAAGCCGCGCTGTTTTCCTTGCCTGCCGAAAGTTTGACCTTGCGTCAGCCAAGCGGGATGATCCGCAGCAATCCAGAG
>JAJYQG010000174.1 GCA_021794775.1 Pseudomonadota bacterium | reverse complement strand
CGTGAGGAAGGATCGTTTTTCAAATGTGAGATAAGGTCATTGAGATCACCATACTCGAAACGAATTCCACTATGGGGATTCCCTTGAATGAAAGCGGGGTACTCAGGAATCTTACCATCTTTGGAACGGCCGGCATATTTTGGCCAGAACCTTTCCATGTAGGTGTGATCGTACTGACCATCATGGACTCGAAATTTGTCGGCTGAATGAGCCCATGGCCACACTTTCCACGACTCACCGGGGTTCAATGGCTCACCCCCCACACGTTCGTCGAAATGAACGTCTGCCCAGAAGATATTAGGTTTGATATCTTGAACCAATGAGTCCACTGTGCTCTTTTCCAAATTCGCTACCTGAAAGCTGATGTCCAACAACTCATGCATGGCCATCTCAGGTTTGGTATGAACATCGAGTCCTTGCCACCTTGAAGGGGCCACCACCACTGAATCCATTTCGAATTCTCGATCAATGTTCACTCGAACGGATTGAAAATCCGGATAGACGTTAAGATGAGTCATGACTGTTTCCTTGATCTCGCCAGAACGCCCAACAGACCGGCTCGTTTAGCCAATTCACGGTCCAGACTGAATGACCGTTTCTCAGGGGGATTGGATTTGCCGCCTTTGCGTCCAGCCGTCCGGGCCAGTTCTTGGTTGTAACTGAATGAGCGTTTCTCAGGTGGAGTTGAACGTCCCCCTTTGGCAGCGATCATGCGCACTCGCTCTTTCGACATGGAAGCAAATCCACGTTTGCTGGTGTTATTCATTCTCATCATCCTCGGAACGTCGGCCTCGTGGAACGTAAGTGTCGCGGTCATGAAAGTCCGTAGGCAACGGCACCTTGGATTCTCTGAAGGCTTTCTCCAACCATTTTTTTACCCGACGGATTTCACCGGGTTCACCATGTTTCCATAGGTAGATGTGGGATCGTTGGGCGGGTGCGAAAGGATGAAATTGATCCTCTCGATAACAGGATTTGAGAAGGGGCCGCGTCATTCGGTGGAAGAAAGTTGGATCACATTCCTGTACCTTTTCCAACAATCTCACCACGTCTGTCTTGTCGATCAAGTAAGCGAAATAGGGACCACCGATCCAACAATTAGCGAAACGGAAACGGAATTGTTTGACCCGTTTTGGATCAATGCCCAATCGTGGCAAGATGTAATCACGCAGGAAGATGATATCCGCCGCAAACTTGAGAACAACTTCAGTGGTGCGGTAATGCGTCTCAACTGAAATTCCATCCGGGGCGAATGTCAGAACAACTGCCAACATGCACCATCCTTGTGAGCGCGAATTTTTCCTCATACCCCGCAATGACAGCGCCAATGAGGTGTATTTGTGTTGAGACCGTCGTTTGATGAGGGATTGAACCCGTTGGAATTCCTCATCATCGATATAATTGCGCATCAATTGCTTGTGTTTACCTGACCCGTAATTCCAATCACTGTATCGCCAATCTGGCAAATTCTTTGCGAGGAATGTAACGTCTTGAACGATCCGAGTGGTGGCGATGTATCCCGTTGCCGGCAAATGGATCGTGGCTTTGTAGAGATTGAGTGGCCACCATTCCGAATCCGAATAGGCGATCATCGCAACGCATCCTCTTTGCGTTGATGATTGACGGCATTCTTGGCCATGTAAGCGGAAAATAACTCATCCGATGAGATTCCCAATCCTTTGCACAATCGATAGAAATCGATCAAAAGGTAATTGAAAGCTTGATGAACTCGTGCGGTCCACGTCAGACGGTTGTCGGTGCGCCAGGGCCGTTGACGAAAGCTCACCATCAAAGCAGCCATAGAACTTACACAGAACCAGAAAGGGAGATGGGGTTTCCAATGGGCCGTTGGTAAGGATTCAATAGTTTCCAACGGTGGAAGACCCGAATCGGGGGCCATCCCAATAGCTAACCCCAATTCAACGAGAAAATGAAACGCATCAGCGATTTCTTCTCGAAGAGTCTCTTTCGATTCTCGGAGAATAATCATTTCTGCCCGTGCTTCCTGTAATTCCTCCGTGAATCGCCATGCCAATAACCTGAATTCCTCTTGGTAATGACGATCATCCAGGGGCCAGGGGAACGGCTTGGCATGAAGGTTGAAACCGTTCTTCAGGTAAATGGGTCGTAGACCATCGACCAATTCCGCTTGTTTAGCGAAGATCTCCGATAATTTGCTCATGATTGCCCATTTCCCCCGAAGAAAAAGTCATCGAACGATTTCACCGGCACAGTGAAGTCATGGGTGCGGATGTGAATGCCGTAAGTCCGTGTCAAGCAAGCCATGCGGAGATCGTATTGATTCAACAATGCATCGAGGTGTTCCACTACTCCGGCCAACTGTGGATTTTTCTGAACACTGTCAATCAACTTGTACCGGGACGGTCGGCAATAGATGATGCGTAGATGGGGCAATTGGAAGAATTCATCAATCTCCTTCGCGCCCAAATACTCCATCCGATCAAAACTTCTGAGAATTGTCCCGTAGATGGGTTCCGAGATAAGGGGGATTCGGTCGCAGACGATATCAACATGGGGAGGAATTGTCTTCAGCCACCGGAGAAATGACTCCAATGGAGCACTGTCCCGGTATGGATTGAGACCTTGAATACGCCAAAATGGTCTCTTGGAATGGCTGGCCAAGGAATCGATGAGCGTTGTTTTTCCGGCTCCATCGACTCCTTCAACTACGATTAGCATGATTGAACCCCCGTTGCTCAGCGCGTATGATCGACGAACCACGAGCGGGGCATTATCCACGCTTAGAATTCTCAGTCAATGGCGTCGGTTTAAGGTGGAGAACAAAATTGCGCAAACTAAAAAAAGGCGCGCGGAAGGTTGAGTCTTCAGCGCGCCGGATGAGACATTCAGGTACGTCGGAATCGAACGGCAATAATGTATCGGACGGCCCCCAAAAAATCAATGGACGTTTCATCGCTCACAAATGGTTGAAACTAGGAATTCTCCCTGTCCCGTTGGTTCCCCGGGGGAAGAATCCCCAGGCGGGTGAAGGATGGACCACGTTGCGCGTGACCGAAGAAACCATCGCCCAGTATTTCAGGAAAGACAATAATGTGGGGGGGTTGTGGGGAGAAGTTTCCGAATGGGTGATCGACATCGATTTAGATATGCCAGAATCGGTGGCCGCTGCTCGAGTGTTATTTCCTCCCACCTTCTGTTATGGCCGCAAAGGAAATCCTCGTTCTCATTATCTGTTCCGGGTCCAACATGCCAAAACCTTAAAGTTTGCATTGAAGGATTTAGGAACGATTGTTGAGATCCGTGCGAATGGATCACAATCCGTCTTGCCGGGATCGATCCATCCTACGGGGGAGTTGTATGAGGTCTATGAAGATAAACCATTCAAAGTCGTTTCGCGTGCGACGTTGGAGCAACAGACCCGCATGATCGCAGCGGCAGCCGTATTGGGATATTACTACGACGAGGGCTCGCGTCACGATTATGTGCATGCCATCACTGGAGCATTGTGCCGTGCCAAATGGACTGAAGAACAGTTGTTTCGGTTCATGGATGCCATCTTCGCGGCGGCGGGTAGTAAAGAGACCGACAAGGAGCAGCGGATTCGCACTATCAAGAATACGATCAAACACTTCATGAGGGGCGACAATGTAGCGGGATGGCCAACTCTGAGTCAATTCATGCCGGGGGGTCATCTGGCCCGGGTCAAGGAATGGCTTCGATTCAATATCCACGAACAATCTGAGGTCCCCGATTACGTCGATCTTCCAGTAGACGGGAACGTTCCGAAGTTGCCCCCCAATCTACTGAATGTCCCTGGACTCGTGGGGGATCTAGCGAAATGGGCTTCAAAAACTTCATTCACTAAACAACCCCTGTTTGATTTGTGCGTGGGGTTGATGACGGTTTCCTTCTGCTCGAGAAATCGATACGTGGTAGGAGGCAATTGGGATACCCCTTTACAACCGTATTTCTTGTGCCTGGCGCCCACGGCTGCCGGCAAGGATTCTGCACGTAATGCCATCTTCAACTGCGTCAAGCGCAATGGGTTGGGGGACGTTGTTTTCCAAGGATTTCAATCCTACCACGCCATGCTAGATTTGTTGGCTCAGAAAAGAATGTCCCTATGGATGTGGGACGAAGCGGCGCGTAAGCTTCAATCCGCTTCACGTTCGCAAGGGGGGGCCGATTACCAAGTGCTTACTTATCTGTTGGAGTTGTATGGGAAAGCTTCCGGTAGTGTGCCTGGCCTTCCCGGCCGCAAGCAAGCGGTCCCCCCATTGGATCATCCGTTCTTCTGTGTATTCGCAGCGGCACAACCAACACAACTCATGGAAGCCATCACGGAGAGTGATGTGAGTTTCGGGCTCATCAATCGTTTCATTCTGTTGGATGCGGGTGACCGCATGGCCGAGCCCAATGAGAACCGTGATGGCACTTTTCCCTCACGCATCGAGAAGGCTTTGAAAAATCTGGCTATCGTCAATCCTCCACGCAAGGATGGAGATTTCGTGCGCATTCAATTTGAGAACTGGAATGCTGCGTTGGCCTTCGAGGATTTCGCGTATATGTGTAGGGAGAAATCGGCTCAAGGGGGTGGTTTTGAGATGTGGGGCCGTTCTAACCAGAATGCCCTTATTTGCGCCGGCATCGTGGCTGTCGGGCTGGACCCAATGCGCCCCATCATCACTGAATCAATCGCCCAATGGGCCATCCAATTCATTTCATGGTGCTCGGATCGATGGACTTACCGCGTGGAACAATCCGCCAGCCGCACGCTGGTGGAACGGGGTTCGAAACTGGTGGAACGGATCATCTGGGGCGTCAAATCATTGCGCCATCGCGCCCAAGGTCGCCCGATGGAGCTGGAATTGATCGACCGGGGGGTTTTACCCCGGTCGTTTTTGACCCGGCTTACGCGCCATTTAAGGGGCCGTGAATTGGATGACGTCCTGACGAACCTGATTCAAGCCGATATCATCGCTTCGGGGGACGTGAATGGCCAGACGTGCTATTGGGCCAAGCAATTGAAGGACGGGTGAGGAAGGTGGCGCACGTCCAGTCTCGAACGGGGAAGAACGAGCACGCGGGGGGCATGCGCCACCTTGCAAGAGGGTCGGGCGCGATCCGGATCATTGGAATGGTTACCTCCCCGAATCCCATGGCGATTGCGGCCGCCCAGGTTGCGCCCGACCGCCAATAATGTATCGCATGCGCGGCGGCGATGCAACTCGCAAGTCTCTCAAGGTGTGCTTGCGCAACCGTGAGCAATCGATGAGGCAACATATCCCGCTGAACAACCCGGCTACATCGATGAGTAGACATGCGGCGATGACAAAAGTTATGGGGGTCATTTTCGTGCCGTCACTTTGCAAGTCAACGATGGAGTCTGGGTGGTGTAGCGGGCGATGAGGCATGGGGCGATCTTGCACTTGTCGGCAATCGTGCGCCAATCGATGACCGTGCGGGGTTGATCGAAGATCACGCAATCGTACAGGCGTCCGTGGTATTCGTCGGGCTCATATTCTTTGAGCCGTGTAATGATCTTTTTCTCTTTCTCCTCCAACTCGGCTCGTTGGGCTTTGATGATCCCCAACTTATCCACCAGGTCTACCATGGTAGAATGGTGTGAGGTCAGTTTGGTGGCCATGGTTTTCCCCGTATGATGCGCGTGAAGGGATGCGCGCCCCCCCGCCGATCACTTCGCCTTGCTTGGGGCGTAGACGTTCAAACCGAACTTGATGCCGTCTGCCGTCCCCAAGGTTGTGTTGCCCTTGGTGGTAGCAATCATCTCGGTCTTGCCGCTTTTGGACGGCCCGAGCCGCTTCGACAGATCGACGGTAATGACCAACTTGTTCTTCTCGATCTTATATTCGACGTTTTCCATGATGATACCTTTTCAGATGTGAGCCAGAAAGGAGATGATGAAAATCAACAGCCACAGGGCCCCCATTGCGAGGACCGCTCCCAACGGTCCACCGAGAAGGAGACCCACGATTGCGGCTACAATGAAGGCGGTCAACATGTTATTTCTCCCGTGTAGTGAGTAAGGTCAAGGCGTGCTTGGTCTCGAGGTCTTGTTCCCGGAGGTCGGCCCCACGTCGTACGTCGGCCAGCGTCAAAGCCCACGCTCGTTGCAGGTGAATGACGGCTTGCTGGGGGCGCGTTAATCCTCCCCCCGTGGGGTCCTTATTGGCCTGTGGGGTGGTTTTCGGTTTACGTGGATATATTCCCCTAGGCATGACGTTTCCTCCGCATGGTGGCGACATTAACGGGCGTTACGCGCGTCATGCGCGCCTGCCATTTGTCCAGCTGGCGCACCCGCACGATACGTGCCGCTGGCGGCTTGTGATGCCAGTACGTCAATACACGGCCGCACGAGTGGCAGATATCGCCATATGTGCGATTCTCACAGCCGGGAATGGCGCACGGGTGAGATGGGCGCATCATTGTGATTCCCCCAGGTCGCCCTGCCCGTGCTGGTGCATCCTGGCGACCAGCCTGGCAGCGTCCCGTTGGATGGCGCGGTACGCTGCGGGGACGGCCGCAATGATGAGCGTCTGGGGCGGCTGTTCGAGCAGGTCTTCCTGCTCAGCGATACGTCGGACGAACTCAATGAGTTCAGGAATGAGAACCGGATTGCTAGACATGGAATTCCCCCGTTGGAAAGGTTCCCCGTGGCCACGTCCTTGTGGCCGGGGGGAAGAATTACGCGGCGCGATGCTCCTTGAGAACCGTAGTCACCTTGGACAGCTGAACGTCGGTCAGCATATCCCAGCGGGCACGCGGCGCGTGCCAATCGAACTTGTTCGCCCGCAGGATTCGCCGCGCCGCACGCGGCTCGATTTTGAGGGTGGAACAAACCGCCTTGAGGGGAGTGACGTGGGCCGGCTCGCCCTTGGCGGGGGCGGCCTTGGTCACCTTGCGGATCTTGCGAGTGGTTTCGGTAGCCATGATGGATTCCTCGTGTAGATGTGTATCAGGATGAACGTGTATCAGAAGACGTGGAATGGATTATATGCTCATGGTCAAGCAATGTCAAAGAATTTCAAAGATGACCATGATCGGCCAGGAAGATGTGCAAGGTATCGCGAGCGTCCGGGGATACGATGCCCGTGGCCACGATGCCGCGAACAATGGGGATGATGACCCGGGAGAAATAATCGGCCTGGACAATGAGTTCACGGACCTCCAGATGATGCTGGCGGCCGTCCTGGACCGCATTGTCAATGAGCTCGCAGATGTGCTCTTGCACGTCGGGGGAAACCGTACCGTCCAGCACGTATGGGTCTAGCAATTCATACGCCTCGAGGGCGCCCGGTGACATATCGGGGCCACTGGCGTCATCGATCTGACGGTCAGTGACGCCCG
>JAJYQG010000127.1 GCA_021794775.1 Pseudomonadota bacterium | reverse complement strand
AAACCTATCTGTGCCTTATTTGTGGCTATATTTACGACGAGGAAATGGGCGCGCCTGAAGATGGGATCGCTCCCGGAACCCGTTGGACAGACGTTCCCCTCAACTGGGTTTGTCCCGAGTGCGGTGCTCGTAAAGAAGATTTTGAACTGATTGAAATCTAAAAGATATGACGGTTGCCTCTTCTCCCTCTCTGTCGCTCGAAGACCATTTGATCGAGCTGTTGTCGCAAGCCGTGGCTCACGTTGCCACAGAACCCAACGCTCCCATCGTTCTGGAACGCCCCAAACAGGCCAGCCATGGCGACTATTCGACGCCCATCGCCCTACAACTGGCCAAGTTGCTGCGTCTTCCACCCAGAGAGGTAGCAAACCTGATTTTGGCTCGCCTTCCCGACTCGCCTCTGATTGAACGTAGCGAGATTGCCGGAGCCGGCTTCATCAATCTTTTTCTCAGTCCCGCTGCACGCCAATCGGTGGTGACCGAAATTCTTGCCTTGGGATCGGATTATGCCCGTTTGAACCTGGGCCATCAGCAACCCGTTCTGGTGGAATTCGTATCCAGTAACCCTACTGGCCCCTTACATGTTGGCCATGGTCGCGGAGCAGCCTTTGGTGCTTCGCTGGCCAATCTGCTTGATAAGGCCGGCTATACCGTTCATCGTGAGTATTATGTCAACGATGCTGGCCGCCAGATGGATATCCTCACCGTTTCCACGTGGTTACGGGCGCTGGCACTTTCCCCTGCGTTCACGTTCCCTTTTCCTGCCAACGGATACCAGGGCGATTACGTTCAATCCATGGCTGGCGATGCCATGAACCTGCTCGCTCTGGGCGAACCCGACTCCATGGACGCAGCGTTGCGCAGTGCATCCCCTCATCTCATGGGCCAAACCGTGGCAGCCGATGCCGAAGAAGCCCATATGGATTGCCTGATCGCTGCTGCCAAATCTCTGCTGGGCACAACCTATGGTGAGTTGCATGTTTTTGTTCTAGCCCAGCAGATTGAAGACTGCCGTCAGGATCTTGCCGAATTCGGCGTAACTTTTGACACCTGGTTTTCCGAGCAATCCCTGTTTGATTCAGGCGCTGTCGCCCAGGTGGTGAATCGCTTATCGGCAGCCGGTCACTTGTATCTGCGCGATGGCGCAACCTGGTTTCGTTCAACCGATTTTGGTGATGAAAAAGACCGCGTTGTCCAGCGTGACAATGGTCTTTACACTTACTTCGCCTCCGATATTGCCTACCACGCCAACAAGTTTGAACGTGGCTTCTCACGCTTGATCGATGTTTGGGGCGCCGACCACCATGGTTATATTCCTCGCGTGGTTGCCGCGCTACAAGCACTGGGGTATGACACAGCGCGCTTGACGGTTCCCCTCGTTCAATTTGTAAGCCTCTTTCGCCAGGGCGAAAAAGCCCAGATGTCCACACGCAAGGGGCAATTTGTCACGCTCAGAAGCTTGCGCCATGAAGTGGGCCGTGATGCTGCGCGCCTGTTTTATGTTTTGCGCAAATCGGACCAACATCTTGATTTTGATCTTGACCTTGCTTTGGCTCAGTCTCAGGATAATCCGGTTTACTATATTCAGTATGCTCACGCACGCATTGCGCGCGTTCTTGAACGTTGGCAGGATGATTCTGTTGCGCCGGATTCGGGTCACGTCGATCTGTCACCGCTCATCCATCCCGCAGAGGTCGCCTTATTCAAGTCCTTGCGCACCTACCCTACGGTAATACGCCAAGCAGCTCAGGAGTTGGCGCCACATCAAGTGGCTTTTTACTTGCGTGATCTGGCCGCGGAGTTTCATGCGTACTACAACGCCGTTCCTTTCCTTGATTGCCATGAATCTCTTGCCCGTATCACGTTATTGAAAAGTATCCAGACCGTATTGCGAGACGGATTGAACCTTCTGGGTGTTTCCGCTCCAACGTCCATGTAAGCCCTTCATGAGTAACTGCCATGTCCAATCCCTCTGTCAAGAATCCTGATGCTCCGGCGAAGAAAGGGGGGTTCTTCACCGGCATCATGGCGGGCCTGGCGGGGGGAACCTTGATTGCGGCAGGTGTCGCCCTGTACATCAGCCATCTTTCCAGTCCTCTCATGCCCCGTGCCACACCCTCCCAACCGATGCCGGTGGAGAATCATACGGGCAACACCGATGCAGCCAAACGTGGTTTTCTTTCTCCCACACCGGTAACTTCCAACGCCAGCGATGCCGCAGCCGCCAATACCGCCGCCACATCGACCGACAAGGATCACAACATCGAGACGGCTTCAGCCCCTCAGGCTGCCCCCTCCACCAACATGCAAGGTGTATCAACCTCAGACACCCTGTCGGTTCCCGTCTCACATACACCTGCTCCAGCAACGTCGTCACTGCCTTCCACGCTAGGGGATGAACTCCATCCTGTTTCCGTCCGCTATTTCATCCAGACCGGTGCGTTTGCACTGAGTTCGGAAGCCGAAAATCAACGGGCCAACTTAGCCTTGCTGGGTGTTGACAGCACCGTCATGCCCTCCGATTCCAACGGTAAACCACCCTACTACCGTGTCAGGGTTGGTCCTTTCAGTTCCGTGGACGAAGTACGCAATATGGTCAAAACACTCAAAGACAATAACATTTCGGCCCAAGTCCTGAGAGAAACCACGACGAGCCGAAGTTCTCTGATTCCCCATGGCTAATCATCCCTGCTGAGGTTATTCATCATGTTGCCCCTGTCTCGTCGCCAGTTTCTTACCCAAGGGTTAGCCTTAACCTTGTTGCCCGTGATATCCCAGGCTGCTTCGGCAGCGATCCAGGCTGGTAAGGATTATCAAGTTCTTGGACCGACGCCTCTTCCAGGCCCAAACGTCGAAGTTCTCGAGGTTTTCTCCTACGGCTGCCCCCATTGCGCCCATCTGGCCCCCTACATCGAGCCATGGTCCCATAAACTTCCGGCTTCTGTCGTTTTTCGCCGCATACCCGTCACCTTCGGCCATGAGCAATGGGCTGTGCTGGCGAGAACTTATTATGTCCTGGATACCCTGCATCAAGCCGATCGCTTGCAAGTAAAAATATTCCAGGCCATCCACGATCAAAACATCAATCTTTTTTCCGAGGATGTTCTGTTCGACTGGTTGGAGCAGCAAGGAGTCAAACGCGATCAGTTCATTCCCCTGTATCGATCTTTCTCGATCCAGAGTAAAGTTCAACAAGGGGATCAAACAGCCATGAACTACGGGGTCGATGGCGTCCCTACTGTCATCATCGACGGCAGATATGCGACTTCTCCTACCCAGGCAGGCAGTATCGAAGCCCTTTTCCCTGTCATGAATACGCTGATTGCCGAGGAAATGCAGCTTAAGAAGAAACGTTGAGTCTGTTCAAAAGTTAAGACTTTGGCTTATCGATTTTTCTAGGACGACGCCAAGCAGGGATGCTCGTCTGACGTACACGCGATAACGTCAACTGATGCGCGGGAGCCGTCGTCACAATGGTTGATCCGGCTCCAATGGTGGCGCCATCCTCAACAGTGACGGGAGCGATCAACTGCGTATCGGAACCGATGAACACATCGTTTCCGATGACGGTGCGATGCTTGTTGACACCGTCGTAATTGCATGTAATCGTTCCTGCACCGATATTTACCCGACAACCCACCGTGCTATCACCGATGTAGGAAAGGTGGTTTGCCTTGCTCTGCTCACCCATGCTGCTATTCTTGATTTCAACATAGTTGCCAACATGAACACTGTGTCCGGTCTCGGTGCCAGGTCGCAAGCGTGCATAAGGCCCGATGCGGTTATCTTGTCCCACGACCGAGCCATCTATCATGCTGTAAGGATGCACTTCTGCTCCGCATCCCAGTCTGGAGTTTCGCACGATACTGTAGGCGCCCACCGAGACACCGTCCTCCAGGACCACCGTGCCTTCGAGGATAACCCCGACATCAAGGGTAACATCCCTACCACAGGAGACCTTGCCACGGAGGGTTAGACGCTCAGGATCGATGATCGTCACCCCTTCCTTCATCAATTTTTCTGCCTCACAGGCTTGATGTATGCGCTCCAGCTGAGCCAGCTGAACCTTATCGTTAACACCCAAGGCTTCCCAAGGATAACCAGGCTCTTCCGATTCAACGGTGACACCATCGCCGACAGCAAGTGCAACCACATCGGTCAGGTAATATTCCCCTTGGGCATTATCGCAGTTCAGGCGAGACAACCAGCCCCTCAAGCGTTGACCTGGCATCAGCATGATGCCGGTATTGACTTCGAGAATCTCTTTTTCTCGATCATCGGCATCTTTCTCTTCCCTGATTCCGACAATCGAGCCCGCATCGTTGCGCAAGATTCTGCCGTAACCCTTGGGATTCTGTACGGTTTGCGTCAGCAAGACCAAACGCTCCGCCGGATGGCTCAACATACGCTGCAGCGTCGCCGGTTGCAAAAGCGGAACATCGCCGTAAAGAACCAGTACCTTGCTTTCCTGAGCGCTCAGGTGGTTAAGAGCCTGCAGCAAAGCATGGCCCGTTCCCTTTTGTTCTTCCTGAAAAGCCCAGCGGAGGTCATTTTCCGTAAACTGGGCACGTACTGCATCAGCACCATGACCGTAGACGACGACCAAGGCCTCGGGTTTTAGCTGCCGCGCCGTAGCCAGTACATGAGCCAGCATGGGCTGAGCGGCAATCGGCTGGAGCACTTTGGGCAAACGGGAATGCATACGCTTGCCCTGGCCCGCAGCCAGAACCACCACATCCAGTTGTGGCGCAGAGGAGCTCAGTGGGCTTCCTTGCGCAAATGCTTGATGGCCGTCAATTGGGCAATGGCCGAAGCCAGCTCAGCTGAGGCCCGAGCATAATCGATATCGCCCGTTTTATTTTGCAGCGATTCTTCAGCCAGGCGCTTGGCCTCCATCGCCTTGGCCTCATCCAGATCGTGCGCGCGGATGGCGGTATCGGCCAGTACCGTCACACCATCCGGTTGTACTTCAAGGATTCCACCCGCCACAAACACCGTTTCTTCCCCGGCCCCACCAGGCAGACGCACCCTGACTGTGCCAGGTCTAATCCGTGTGATCAGTGGGGTATGACGCGGATAAATTCCCAGTTCCCCGGACTCACCCGGTAGAACCACGAATTCCGCTTCACCGGAAAAAATTTCCGATTCGGCACTGACGACGTCCACATGAAAAACATTGGTCATGTAAAAGGGTTCCCTTGTTACTGCATTGTCTTGGCTTTCTCGACAGCTTCGTCGATGCCACCAACCATGTAGAAAGCCTGCTCGGGCAAGCTGTCGTAATCTCCATTGACAATACCCTTGAATCCACGAATGGTTTCAGCCAATGAAACGTACTTTCCAGGAGCACCGGTAAAGACTTCAGCCACATGGAATGGCTGCGACAAGAAGCGCTGAATCTTACGGGCGCGTGCCACAACCAATTTATCCTCAGGCGAAAGCTCGTCCATACCCAGAATGGCAATGATGTCGCGCAATTCTTTGTAGCGCTGCAGCGTGGCTTGAACCGACCGGGCCACGCTGTAATGTTCGTCCCCAACCACCAGAGGATCAAGCTGCCGTGACGTTGAATCCAAGGGGTCCACAGCGGGGTAAATCCCCAAAGAGGCGATATCCCGGGAAAGCACCACAGTGGAATCCAGATGCAAAAAGGTTGTGGCTGGAGATGGGTCAGTCAAATCATCCGCTGGCACATAGACCGCTTGAACGGAAGTAATGGAGCCCACCTTGGTCGAGGTAATACGCTCTTGCAAGCGCCCCATTTCTTCTGCCAGAGTCGGCTGATAGCCCACAGCCGAAGGCATACGGCCCAGAAGCGCTGAGACTTCGGTCCCGGCGAGGGTATAGCGGTAAATATTGTCCACAAAGAGCAACACATCACGACCTTCATCGCGAAAATATTCGGCCATCGTCAAACCGGTAAGGGCCACACGCAAGCGGTTGCCTGGGGGCTCATTCATTTGACCATAGACCAGCGCGACTTTATCGAGAACATTGGAGTCCTTCATTTCGTGGTAAAAGTCATTCCCCTCCCGGGTACGCTCTCCAACACCCGCGAATACGGAATAACCACCGTGAGCCTTGGCGATATTATTGATAAGCTCCATCATGTTGACGGTCTTGCCCACCCCGGCTCCCCCGAAAAGCCCAACTTTTCCGCCTTTGGCAAAGGGGCAAATAAGGTCGATCACCTTGATCCCGGTTTCCAGCAGTTCCTGGCTTGGTGCCAGGTCTTCATAGCTGGGAGCCTTGCGGTGAATGGAGGCCGTTGTTTCCGCACCAACAGGCCCTGCTTCGTCAATCGGTCGTCCAAGGACATCCATGATGCGGCCAAGGGTCTTGGGTCCAACCGGTACCGAGATGGGTTTTCCGGTGTTGCTGACCATCATGCCCCGACGCAATCCATCGGAAGATCCCAACGCAATGGTTCTGACAATGCCATCGCCCAATTGCTGTTGAACTTCAAGCGTTAATTCGCTGCCTTCCATGGTCAGCGCATCGTAAATTCCAGGCATTTGATCCCGTGGAAATTCAACGTCGATGACCGCTCCGATGCACTGGACAATTTTTCCTTGGTTCATGTTTTCGTCCTAAAAGGTATGTTCCGAATTATGTTCAAACGGCGGCCGCGCCACCGACGATCTCAGACAGCTCTTTGGTAATGGCAGCCTGACGGGATTTGTTGTAAATCAGTTGCAATTCGCTGATCACGTTACCGGCGTTGTCAGATGCCGCCTTCATTGCCACCATGCGGGCACTTTGTTCCGAAGCAATATTTTCGGCCACCGCTTGGTAAATCAAAGCTTCAACGTAACGCAGCAGCAACTCATCAATGACCTGCTGGGGATCTGGTTCGTAAATATAATCCCACGCTGCAGCCTCCTGCACCGTTTCTCCAGAAACCTTTTCCGGCGACAGTGGCAGTATGCATTCGACCGTTGGTTGCTGTTTCATGGTGTTGATGAAGCGGTTGTAAGCCAAATAAACCGCATCCACCTCACCATTCTTGTAACGGTCCAGCATCACTTTGAGCGGACCCACCAGTTTTTCAATATGCGGTTTGTCTCCCAACTGCACTGCCTGAGCGACCACGGGGACGCCTATTCGGTTTAAAAAACCCAACCCCTTGTTACCAAGCGCCACCGCCGATATTTTTGCCCCTTCCTGCTCCCAGCGTTTCATGGCCTGGGTTAATTGTCTCAACAGGTTTGAGTTCAAGCCGCCGCATAACCCCTTATCGGAAGTAACCAGCACAATACCGACTTGTTTTACCGTGGATCTGGCCACCAGAAAAGGGTGTTTATATTCCGGATGAGCCTGCGCCAGGTGAGAAGCCACCTTGCGGATCTTTTCTCCGTAGGGGCGTGCCGCTCTCATGCGCTCTTGTGCCTTGCGCATTTTGCTGGCAGCCACCATTTCCATAGCCTTCGTGATCTTGCGTGTGTTCTGCACGCTTTTGATCTTGATCCGGATTTCTTTAGACCCTGCCATGTCAGCTTCTCCTAGGCGCGATCAATACACACCGGTTTTCTTG
>JAJYQG010000225.1 GCA_021794775.1 Pseudomonadota bacterium | reverse complement strand
GGCGAAGGGGACATGAAAGTTATGGCGCCAGGCAGCCCCGCTCACATGGTACACATCCCCCGTCCCATCGAGGATGGCCGGATCATCCGCCGAAACCATCAAACTCCCGAAAAAGACATATTCCGGGTAATGGGTCCCTGCCTCCATCAGCGAAGCCACCCATTCGGGATCGGGAAAGGCGTCGGGGTTGAGGCAGGCAATCCAGTCACAATCCTCGGCCAGCGCAATGCCACGGTTGTTGGCCGCCGCAAAACCCGAATTGTAGCCCACACGTACGTATTCAAAATCCGGGAAACGCGCCTCGGCCTGTTCGAGCGATCCATCCTGGCTGTCGTTATCCAGAACAATGACCCGACAGGCAGACCAAGTCTGGCGCGCCACATGCTCCAGACATTCGATGAGCATGGTTCCCGCATTGTAATTGACGATGAGGATGGCCACCCTGGGTACCCCGGTCGCAGCAGGCATGGCGCTCCCATCCTGATACCGCTGATTCATGCCATCACACATTGCGCCATTCTGCTCCAAGTTGGGGGGGTCAGTGTACCGCATCGCTCCATTTCATGTTTGATCCTTGATGACAGAATCAGCCACCACCCCGTTCACGCAACCGGTTGGAAATCCAGTGAAACAGGTGATAAAAGCGCTGCAATCCGGGGAATGACAAGAAAACGGAGCGCCAGGTGCTGCGCGACAGAGTCACAAGATACAGGCTTCTGTCCAGGATTTTGGCCATGCGAACCACCTCGCTGGGCGACAACACCACCTTGACCTCCGAGTTCTTTTCAACAGCCCTGGCATATTACCGGTCCAGACTCTGCTGCCGTTCCAGCGCCTTGCCTTCATCGGCGGGAACACGGTACAGGGAAGTCACCTTGGGAACCAGCATAAAATCCCGCGATTGGGTGTAACGAACCCAGAGATTCCAGTCTTCGAGATTCTCCAGATCCCCGCAAAATCCGCCATACTGCTCATAGAGTTCGCGTCGAAACAGAACAGCCTGGATCGGCATGAAATTATGATGCCAGAGGATGGCGCGTTCAAACGGCTGGCGATGGATCACCTGATGCAACTTTTCCTCGTAACGCAAGGGAGAGGATGACAGCACCAAGGTTTTGACCTGAAAGGCCAGCCCGTAGACCCCGCCAAGTTCGGGCGAGGCCGACAGAACGCGGGCCAGGTTTTCCACATGGTCGGCATAAAAAAGATCGTCGTCGTCGAGAAAACCTAAAAACGCCCCCGTTGCCTCCTGCAATGCACGATTACCGGCCTTGCAACGCCCCACCTTGTTCAGGGCCACATAGCGCACCGACTCCAGGACGGCCGAAGCACGCAAGGCTTCCAGACGAGCCTGCGCAGAATCCCCGCCGTCTTCCACCACCACCAGCTCGATGCGCGGGTAGGTTTGACGGATGACGCATTGCAAACATTCCTCAAGCCAGCCTTCGCGGTCGGGGGTGGTTCGCACCAGAATGCTCACCAGAGGCTCGGGCTCCCCAACCTTGCCGGGTTGCGGCGCGCACCAGAAAGCGCCATCCCGCACAAACTCATAATCCATCCGACGAAAAGGAAAAGCGCGGGAGGAGCGTTTGCGCGACAGCAAAAAACACGGCGCCAACCAGAGCAGCTTCACCAGATTTTTCAACATATCCAGCCGTTGTCCGCGATACCGCTGCGGCAGCAAGGGCAGCAACAAGCTTTGCAGCCCGCCCTGAAGCACGTCGCCCGGCGAACCATAGCGGCAGCGAATCAAGGCATTGGCCAGGGCGCTCCCCCGCAGCTGGGAAGGTTTGACCTGCTCCGGTACCGCATAGGCATGGTGCCAAACCGCGGCCTTGGGCACATAACGCAAGCGCCATCCACGGTCGATGAGGCGGTAGGAGAGTTCCACATCCTCGCCATAGAGAAACAGACGGGGGTCAAAACCGCCGACCTGTTCCAACGCCTGACGGCGCAACAAAACACAGGCACCCGATACCCAGGAGACTGCCCCTGTGACCGGTGAGTAATGCTTGGGATGCTCATAGGGCTTCTGGCGACATTCCCAGGCGGCCGTATCGTGCTCATCTTCTTGCGCTTGATCGAGCAGCACGGTGAGGGTTCGTTGCTCGAATTCGAGGTCGGGATTGCACACCAGCACGAAGGGGGAACAGCCTTGGGCGATGTTGCTGTTATGGCCTCTGCCAAAACCGACATTGGGCCCCTGAAGCAGGGTTACCGAGGCGAACTTTTGCTCCAGTTCGGACCATCGTGTCCTAATCCAGGACAAGGTCTCGTCCGTCGAATCGTTATCGCGCAGCCACAGATGAATGCATTTGAGCGGGTATTGCTGCTGATACAGGCTGTCGAAAAAAGCAGAAAGCCAGCGCGATGACTGATGGGTCACCAGAGACAAATCCAGTTCCGGGTAATAGGGGTTCATGAATTCCCCGATCAACGAAGCCGGGAACGCAATGAAACCATGATGTTAATTTTTCCCATTACTCACCCAGTCAAAGTCGGCGGCAATTGTATCAGAAAGCATACCATAATGCCTTACCCTGCCGTCTCGCGCCAGCATGGGACTCGTGATAGGATGGGTGATCTGGATCCATTTATTTTCCTGTTGATGACATTACTCGCCGCCTGTTTCGTGATACTTCTGGTGGTGGCGCTGGCGGAATGGCCACGCCTGTTTCTCGGACATTGGTTTCTGCGCGAGCCCAGATGGCAACAAGCCCTGCCCCAGCAGCCTTCCCATGCCGAGATTCAAGACTGGCATATCGTACTCGGGCTCCCCGTTGAGGAGCGACGCATCGTCGCCGTCAAGCGCGCATACCGCCTGAAGGCCCGCACCCTGCATCCCGATCGCGGCGGCAAGACCAGCGACATGGCGCGCTTGAACGAAGCCTATCGCCGCGCCCTGAAAGAACTGGGGTCATCGAGATCGTGATACCGACCGCTGGCTGAAGTGATAAAATTGGCCCCATGCGTTCCCTCTCGAAAGTCGTGAGCAGTCCCGCCGAAGCCAGCCATACCGCCACCGCAACGCCGGCGACAGCGTCGGCCGTTGAGGTTCGTCCCAATGCCAACGTCGAATTCACGGTCAATCTGCGCGCCATCCCCCTGTTTGCCCAGTTGACTGAGGGAGAAATGCTGCAGGTGCGCAACAGCCTGAAATTTTCGTTTCATGAAAAAAGAACGACCTTGGTGCATCAGGGCGCCCCGCACGCGGGCCTGATGCTCCTGCTGTCGGGACAATTGCAGGTGGTCGGACTGACCGAAGATGGCCGCGCCATTTCATACGGCATCATTCCCGAAGGCGGCTTCTGGGGTGAAATCAGCCTGCTCAACGAAGCGCCTTACAGCGCCACCGTCGTGGCACTGAGCCGGGTTCTGGTGGCCGTACTTCCGCAGGCCCAAGCCTTGCAATTGTTCTTTCATGCGCCTTCGGTATCCCAGTTCCTTCTGCGACACCTGGCGCGTCAGGTCCAGCGCGATGCAGAATTCAAAACCCTGCTCAGCATCCACAACACTTCGCGCCGCATCATCAGCTTTCTGCGTCTGATACAGACCGAGGCACCCAACAAGCAACAGGTGATCGAGAACCTGCCCACCCATCAAGACATCGCCAACCTGATCAACGCCAGTCGGGAAACGGTCACACGGGTGCTCATCTTGCTGACCCAGCAGGGCATCATCCAGCGCGATGCCAACCGCCTGATCATTCTCGATCCGCAAGCGCTGCACAAGCTCGCCAGCGAAACCCGCGCTTAACGTTAACGGCCCGTCGCCCCCATCAAGGGAAGCGTATCCCGCGCCGTAGCCGAGACGGGATGCACAAAGTACCCTGCCAAGCGTTTCAGATCGGCAGAGCCCAACGTTCCCGCATCGGCGTTGAGGCGCAGGTAGCTGTTCAGGTAATCGTAACGCGCCTTGGCAAGGTCGCGGCGCGCCTGAAAGTATTGGGATTGGGCATTGAGCAGGTCAAGGTTGACGCGCTCGCCACCCTGGATGCTCATGCGGGTGGCCTTGATCAGTTCGCGCGCAGACTGCACGGCTTTTTCCAGGGCGGCAACGCGCGAATAACTGGTCAACACCATGCCGTACTGCTTGTAGAGATCCACAACCACCTTGTTGGAACGATCATCCAGATCAGCACGGGCTTTTTCGAGGTTGGCCTTGGCCTGACTCGACAGCGCAGAAACATAGCCCCCGGCGTACAGCGGAATGCTCAACTCGATACCCACGGTGCGCACCAGCATATCCTGGGCATAGGTATAAATCGACCCCTGATTGTTGCGACTGACGCTGCCGATCAGGTCGAGCTGCGGCGCATGACCCGCCTGGCTCTTGGCCACCTCTTGCTCGCTGGCCTCCACCGCATGGCGCTGGGCCGCGATGTCGGGATTATGATCCAGCGCGATGGACTTCCAGCTGTCAAAATCGCTGGGATCGAGGGGTTCCGGTTGAAAATTCTCCATCATCGGATCCAGATCGACCACCTCGCTTCCCACCATCGCCGTCAATTCACGCCTGGCTGTCGTCAATCCCTGCTGGGCTTCGATGATCTGGGATTCGCTCATGGCGTACCGGGATTGGGTTTCCAGCATATCGGTCAGCGTGCCTTCCCCTTTCTGGAAAGTACGCTGGTTGGATTGCATCTGTTCCCCATAGGCAGCGTGCTGCGCCTGCACCAGTTCCAGTTGATCGTTCGCATACAGGGTATCGGTGTAAGCCTGAACCAGACGCAGCAGAAGATCCTGCGAACGGCTCGAAAACTGGGCATCGCTGTAATCGGCCTGGGCCCTGCCCTGACGGTACATGGCCATATCGCCGAGATTGAACAGCGGCTGCCGCAGCTGCACCGTCGTCACTTCACTGAGATAGTTGAACTGCTGGGTGGGCGCCGATGGCCCGCCTACCTGAGTGATGCCCAACTGGTTCGATGCTTTCTGGTAATCGATGGACAGATTGGGCAGCAGTTTCGAACGCCCGAGCGCCAGATTCTGGTCGCCAGCATCCCGCTCATGCTGCGCCGAACGATACATGGGATCGTTCTGCAAAGCCGCCTGATACGCTTCTTCCAACCCCAAGGACCAACAGGGTGCCGCCACGATACAACCCAGCAGCATCCCACCCCAACGCCCCCATCCGTTCATGATCACTCCTCACTCATCGAAGTTTTCATGCGGTCAAACATGGGTTTCAGCAGGTAATTCATCATGGTGCGGTTACCGGTCTTGACAAAGGCTTCCACGGGCATACCGGGGCGCACAACCAGGCCGGACAGCAGGGTACGTCCCTTTTCGGTCACCTCGGCGCGCATCGTGTAGTAAGACTGACCCGTTCTGGGGTCGCTCAAGCGGTCAGCCGAAACCTCGGTCACCCGCCCTGGGACATGGGGGGTGGTGTTGCGGTTGAACGCAGGAAAAGTCATATCCACATCAAGACCCGGATGCATCTTGTCGATCAGCTCCAGGGGAACGTGGGCCTCGATGACCAACGCATCGTGGCTGGGCACCACCTCCATCATGGGGCTGCCTGGGGCCACCACCCCGCCCTGGGTGAACACCTTGAGGTCCACCACCGTCCCGTCCACCGGGGACCGAACCTCGGTTTTACCCAGATCGTAATCCTGGCTGGCAAGACGGCTGCGCAGCGATTCCGTCTCTTTTTCCACCTCAGTCAGCTGCTGACGCACTTCCTTCTGGTAGTCCTCGGCGCGCTGGCTCTTGCGCAACGTCATTTCGGCAACCTGACGCTGGGTATACCCCAGGCGCCCCGTCTGTTCGGCCAGAATGCCGCTGACTTCTGCCTGATTGCGCTGCAATTCGAGGTAACGGCTGCGGGAAACATAGCCTTCCTTGACCAGATCGCGCATATTTCCGATCTGTTCCTCAAGGTACTGCAACTGCTGGGTACGACTTGCCTTGGCCAGCTCAAGCCCCTCGGCCTGCAGTTTCAAACCGGCGACGTTCTCGTCCATGGCGGACAATTCATTGTTGATGGCCGAACGACGCGCGGCAAAGAGCTGTTCCTGCAGTGCCATGTCATTCTTGACCCGTGGATCATCCCCGTGGCTCGTCAGTTCGGCCGGAAAACGCAACCCACGGCCATCGCCAGCCTGTTCTGCCTGCAGCCGTGCCTGAATGGCCAGATCGGCGTAGAACTGGGTGCGCGTCATTTCGTCCTGAGCCTTGGCCTGGCTATCGTTCATGCGCACCAGCACCTGTCCTGCCTTGACCACCTCTCCTTCGCGCACCAGAATGGCATCGATGGTCCCGCCAGGCTGATACTGGATTTCCTTGCGGTTGGTGGCTACTTCAACCACCCCACTGATCGCCACACCCTGATCCAGGGGCGCCAGGGTGGCCCATAACAGAAAACCTCCGACCCCGCCCAACACGACCCACCAGCCCATGCGCGTGTAGACTTTGTCATCGGTCTTGATCACTTCGATGGCGGTGGCGTCGATGATTGGGTGCTTGCTCTCCACGGAACGTTGCGTCGAGTTCATGATGCGGCTCCTTCTGCCGCAGCCTGGCCTTCCTGCTGTTTGGCCTGCTGTTGCTGCAACTGCTGTTGTTGTGTCAAATGGGCCAAGACCTGATCCGTGGGACCAAAGAGCTGCGCCACGCCATCGCGCAGCAGCAATAGCTTGCTGGTCACCCCGATGATGCTGGTGCGATGGGTGATCAGCACGATGGTTTTCTTGCGCTGACGCAAGGCCATGATGGCCTGCACCAACGCCACTTCCCCTTGATCGTCAAGGTTGGAATTGGGCTCGTCGAGCACCAGCACGGAAGGGTCGCCGTACATGGCCCGCGCCAAACCGAGGCGCTGCTTCTGGCCACCGGACAACCCGTGTCCGCCATCGCCAAGCTTGGTGTCGTACCCCTGGGGCAAGCGCAGAATCAGCTCATGCACACCGGCCAACTGGGCAGCTTCGACCACTTTTTCGGCCTCCACGTGACCAAAACGGGCGATATTCTCGCTGACCGTTCCCTCAAACAGTTCGATGTCCTGCGGCAGATACCCCATATAGGGCCCCAACTGATCCTTGTTCCATTGCGACACATCGGCGCCGTCCAGCCGCACCTTGCCCATCACCGCTGGCCAAACCCCCACCAGAAGCCGCGCCAGGGTGGATTTCCCCGAACCGCTCGGGCCAATCACCCCCAACACATCGCCCGGCTCGATGGCCAGGTTCAAACCCTTGATGACCGGCACCGGCGCGCCGGGAGGAGCCGCCGTCACGCCTTCCACCGTCAGCCCCCCCAGCGGAGCTGGCAAGGCCATGCCTGACGCACGGGGCGGATGATTGGCGAGCAACAGCACCAGACGTTCATAGGCACTGCGGGTGCTGCTGAAGTGGCGCCAGACGCCAATCACCATCTGTACAGGCCCCATGGCCTTGCCCATCAGGATCGAACCGGCAATCATCATGCCCGGGGTAATGTCGCCGCGCACCGCCAACCACCCCCCCAAGCCCAGCACCAGGGATTGGGATGACACCGACATGAATTTGGTGAAGGCCCCGACGATGCCGGCCTTTTCGCTGGCTTCAGCCTGCAGCGTGATGAATTTGGAATGCAGGGTGTACCAGCGCGTCTGAAGATTCGGCAACATGCCCATGGCTTCGAT
>JAJYQG010000017.1 GCA_021794775.1 Pseudomonadota bacterium | reverse complement strand
CGCGCACGACGCGCGAAGATACTTTCAAGAACCTGCGTTCGTCCTCCGACCTCACCGAGAGGGAAAATACCATCGTACGCTGCCTGTCCCAAGGACTTTCTAACAAGATGATCGCGCGCGAACTGGGCATCATGGAAAGTACCGTCAAGGTCCATATCCGCAACTTGCTCAAGAAACTCAATTTTCACTCTCGACTCGAAGCAGCCGTGTGGGCCGTCACCGAGGGAAAACCATGATTCATCCCGTCATCGAATGGTGCCGCTCCTTCTGGTACGTCGACGTTCAACCCTTGTCCCGTGGCGAACGTTGGCGTTCGTCGCTGGGTGGGTTTCTGTTCATCGGCATTGCAGGATTCATCCTGGCCTATTTCCCCGCGGGGAATCGGGGCTTGCTGGCTTCCGTGGGAGCCAGCGCCGTGATTCTTTATGCCCTGCCTCACAGTCCGGCCGCGGCCCCCTGGTCTTTGGTCGGGGGATATATGGCCAGCACCTTCAGCGCACTCCTCAGCCTATGGCTCATTCCTTATCCCCCACTGGCCGCCGCTTTTGCAGTTGGTGGCGCCATCTGGCTGATGGCGCGCCTCAAATGCGTCCACCCGCCCGGAGGTTCGTTGGCCTTGCTTGTGACTTTCGCCGCTCCCCAGCATTGGCACGATTACCGCACCTTGGGTGCGGCCATCGCCGCCAATACCCTACTCGCCGCCGGACTTGCGCTGCTGATCAACCGAGGCATTCTGCACCGTCCTTATCCGCAATGGGGACCACCCAACCCCAGCACGCAGGCCAACCCATCCCCTGCCCCCCTACCCCATACCCTGCTTCTTCACGAAGACCTCGATTATGCCTTTCGTCAAGTTGACACCTTCGTGGACGTCGATGAAACGGAACTCGTCACCCTCTTCGATTTGGCCGTCAATCACGCCCACGAACGCCAGCAAACCCTGGTGTGCAGCGACCTCATGAGTCCTAACCCCGTCACCATTTCAACCGATAGCCCCGTAGATCAGGCTTGGTCCCTGCTGCAGAAACAACCCAGCCTGGCTCTCCCTGTCGTCGATACCGACGGGGTTTTCAGGGGATTGCTGTCACAACCCTCTTTTTTTAACGCCACCTCCGATGTCGCTACCCCGTCGTGGCGCACTTTTATCCCTCAAGGATTGCCCTTTACCCGCTCCACCGGGCAACCCCAGAGCATAGCCCATCTGATGGATACGTCGGCCACCGTTGTCTATGAGAAAACCCCTTTCCCTACGTTCATGGAAACATGGTCAACCGATTCGTCCCACCCCGTCACCGTCCTCGACTCTAACCATAGGGTTATCGGCATCATCAGCCAGCGCGACATCATCCAGGCCCTATACCGCGAACGGGCCCTGGGGTTTTCGCCTGCACCCTCCGCTCCGCTTCAGCCTTTGCGCGTAAGTCCAGCATAGAGCATGGGGAGCTTTTCCGGGAGGCGCGCCACATGGTCCACGACCAGATAATTGCGTGTTCCGAAAATGGTCGACACGTAACGATCCGCCCCGGAATCCAGTGTCATGCAGTAAACCTGAATGCCAGCGCGCACAGCATCTTCCACCGCACGCCGGGCGTCGTATCGCAAATATTTGCGGTCACGCACATCCACATCGGAAGGTTCGCCATCGGTCAGCATAATCAACAAGCGCCGACTCTTCCGTTGTTGGGCCAGGTGAACCGTGGCATGTCGCAGAGCCGCTCCCATACGGGTAGACAATCTTCCACGCATGCCAGCAATGCGCGCCTTGGCCTGCCGGTCATACGCTTGCCCGAATTCCTTGAACACGTAATAGCTCACGTTATGCCGGCTGTCCGAACAAAACCCATGAATGGCGAAAGGGTCCCCCACCTTGCCAATCGCATCGGCCAGCAAAACACAGGCCTGTTGGGTTAGACCAAGAATCGTCTGTTCCTGGCCCTGTACAGATTCATTGGTCGACCGCGACAAATCCAGCAAAACCAATACGGCGATATCCCTTTCCTTACGCAGAGTTCGCATCATGATGCGGGGATCGGGATGGACCCTCATGCGGATATCGCACTGAGCCTGAATGGCTGCGTTGATGTCGACATCTTCCCCTTCTTCCAGCTTACGCTGACGCAAGCTCTCCGTCGGCTGCAACGCATCCAGCATAAACCTCATTTTTGAAATCAGAGGCTTATGTTCAGCAATAATGTCATCCACGAGACCGGCATCCCCTTCCGGGGGATTCTTTTCCAATACCCTGGCCCATGAAAATCGCTCTACCTGGGCCTTGTAATCCCATTCCGGATAGCGATATACCCCTAGGGCGTCGTCTGCACTTTCTTCCACCGACACACCAATGTTGAGCCGGAAATTGAACAGCGCGGCCAGCAATGAATCCTGTTTGGCCGAGGGATTGTCCGATTCATCGATCATGTCGAGGTTGAGGCCAAACAAGCGCCAACGCCGATTCCTGACCTTGGTCTTGGTGATGCCATGCATGGCAGCCCGTGGTTCTTCCTCCCAGCAACAACGATTGTCGTCGCGGTAGGTCAGGGTCAAACCATCGCTGTCGGCGTGGAAACGAATACGCTTTTTTCGGTAAGTCCGCGCCAAAGCACGGGCCAGCCCCGGAATGAAGGCTGTATCGCCCACATCGTGCATGAGAAACTGCCGGCATGCTTCCTGAACCCAGGGGTCGCCGTCCTGATAATCCGGGTCCAGCAATGCACGCGCCAGGCGCTCCAGATAATGCCCCGTTGTCCAACCGCCCGGCACCACCGTATGCAACCGGCTCCAGAAACCTTGCAAGCTTGGGCAGTCACGAATCGCCAGGGCTTCGACCCTGGCATCTTCAAGCACCTCGACCAGTCTTTGCGTCAAACCATCCAGCCCCTTGCGGGGGTAACGAACGCCATACCGCTCGTGACAAAGCGCATGGGCCACAGCTGCACGGTAGACCTCCTGACCTGGGACAGGCCCCTGATTTTCCAGCCATTCTGGCAAATACAGGATACCTTCATCCCAGTTCACGCGTCGGCCATAACGCCAACTCCAACCATAACCGGTCGATGCCAAGCGCAATTCCTTACCCCAGAAAGAACGCCCGTAATAGAACAAACGGCGGCGCACGGTCTCATAAGAAACGCCTACCCGTGGCAGCAAATGCTCCTGATCGATGCTTCCCGAGCCCAGATGCCGAATCAAGAATGCTTTGAAAGAAAATCTTGGTGGTCGCACAGTTGCTGTCACAAACGCCCTCCTCCGGCGGCTTGGGATGACGCGGTGCCAAGTGCCCGCTCATGTTCACGATTGATACGAACACAGGACTGCCAGATGGCATGCTGCGGATTGGATGGGTCCATTTCCAGCGAGCAGGCACAGGTACAGGCAGCCGCTTCATAGCAACGCTTCAGATTATCGCCACGACATGCGGTCTGCAAAGGAGCGCAACGAGGCTGACAAACGCGGGTAATCTGCAACAGACGCTGCTGCCGAGCCTCAATTTGCCGGAAATTGATCGTCGGTTGGGTAGCCACCCCCCAAGCCATCAGAGCACATCCCAAAAGGAGGACAGCACCCATGCTGCCCGCAAAAAAGTGGCGTTTCCACCATGGCTTGGCCGCGCGCCTTTCCTTCTCACCATGGCCTCTGGCAAAATGCAACAGACCCTGATCTCCGCCTCGCTGATGCAAACGGTCGCACGCATCGATGCATTCGCCACAGTCGATGCATATGTCATGCAGCTTGATGCGATTGGGCTCGATTCGGGTTGGACAGACCGTGGCACAACAATGGCATTTGACACAGGCCGCAGCGCGGTCGGTATCGTAGCCGATGTGCAAAACCTCTTTGGTTTGAAAGAGCCGCTGCCCCATCCGATAAAAACAGGCATAGTCGCAAAGAAAATAGCGAATCACCGCAATATCGATGAAAAACAAAGAAACGGAGAAACCCAGCATGACCGCCATGTTGGTCTGACGCTTTGCCGTCCCAAGCAAAAAACCCCATACCTCTGCGCTCGAGTAGAACCCCATCAGCACCAACACACCCAGCAGAAAAGACGGGATGAGCAAAAGTCCCGCCAAAGCCAACCAGCGCGTCAGCCGATTTTTGGTCGGCGCCACGATCATGCCAGCGCCATCGACCCGCACGTCGGCCCGCTTACCCAAAAAACGCGTGGTCAAGGCATTGGCCATCTCCGTCAAAAAACTCTGCGGGCAGGCCCAGCCACACCATACCGGACCAATGGTCACATAGGTCAACAGAGGCACACTCAACACCACCAGAACCATACCGGCAAGAAAACGGTAATTGTCCCACCCCAAGGAATGGCCCAGTATGACAAAACGTGCGGATGCAAAATCAATGCGAAAAACCCCGAACAGGGGAATCGACATCAACAGAGCCAGCACCATGCCCTGCACCATTCTGCGCTTGTGATGGTAGGGTCTCAACACGTTTCTCCCTCAGCTCATGACGCTTGCATTACAGAGCCGAATCGGTCATTCTATACCATACTCGTATCGAAACATGCGGAGGGGGCGCGCCATGTTCAACTCAATCAATGTTCTTTTCACGATTTTCGCCATACTTGCGCTCAATGTCACGGTATTTGCCATTGCTTTGCAAATGAACTTCCTGATCATCGATTCGGACACCGCCAAAGTCATCGCATGGGCCTGCGCTGCGGCCATGTGGCATACCGCGTATCGTTTTCGTCATCTTCACCGATAAAACACCATGCAACCTTCTGTACGCCCACCCAACCCCGAACATCTGAGCGCCAGTCTGGATCATCTGGACCATGCCCTAAAACAGGAGCAGATTGCCCTAGGTGCTGCCAAAGGAATCATTTACAGCCTCATCGAAACCTTGGGTGTTGCCTTGGGAGACCCGTCTTTACCCGATCAATTGCGCGATGGCTATGAAGGGTTGCTTGAAACAGCCCGTGAAATCGATCAACGCCTGCACGACCGCCACGGTTAGCCCGTTTCGCCGTTTGGCTGAACCGACGGCACGGGAACATGACCCGTTGCCACATGCTGTCGCGCAGAGTCACAATGGGTACGCTGATCGTCAAAAAAAATATCGGCGCCAAAAGCATGCAAAGCCGGCCCCTTCTCGACTCCACCCAAGAACACAGCTTCGTCGATACGCACCCCCCAAGCCCGCAGGGTATGGATCACCCGTTTGTGGGTCGGCGCATTGCGCGCCGTGACCAACGCCGTACGGATGGGTGGATTCTCCGGATTGCCATCACGCTGAAGACGGTGCAACGCTTCCAGGAAAGGTTTGAACGGGCCTCCGGAAAGGGGGGTTCCAGCATGGGAGCGCTCATGTTCAATGAACGCCTCCAACCCCTGACACTTGAATATCCGCTCGGCCTCGTCGGAAAACAGTACCGCGTCGCCGTCAAATGCGATGCGTAACTGCTGAGAGGGATTGGCATGGACATGGGACGGCAGGATGGTGGCTGCCGCAATGCCTGCTTCCAGGGCAAGTTTGACATCCCCTGCATCGGCCGACAAAAACAAATGAACGCCAAGAGCTTCGGCATATTTCCAAGGCGTTTCTCCCCGAGAAAACACTGCGCGCGTAATGCCTAAGCCATGATGCTCAATGGCGTTAAAGATTCTCAACCCCGTATCGGCACTGTTGCGAGAAAGCAGAATGACCTCCACGCCCGGCTCACCCGCTTGATTACGAAGTGCCAGCAGCTTCTTAACCAGACTGTAAGCCACTCCTTCGGGCAAGGGATCGTTTTCGTGATCGATCTGATATTGGCTGTAAGCCTCGACCCCCCGTTGTTCGAACAAAGCGTGACTCTCACCAAGTTCAAACAGTGCGCGGGATGAAATGCCAACCACCAACTTCCCTGTCAGATCGACCGCCATCAATGCCCCCCTCGATGAAAAACTGGCGCTGCACACGGCGCCCCGCGACAAACAAGATAGAACGACTCTGCCTGCTCCTCGATTTTGATCTGCCGCTCCCCTTTGACATCGGTGGGAGTGTAGGCCAAAACCACCCCTTCGGTAAAACCCGACGGAGGCACAACAATGGGTGGACGGTCCATATGCCTGCTGTCGATGACGGAAACAACCGACAGCCCCACGGAAGAAAAATCCATGGTGTAAATGGGGGCAGTTCCTGCCGCAGCCTCTACCTGATCGGCCATAGGCTCATAATTCCGACCACGTACCTGTTGTTGGTAATAGGGGAAAGCCCCCCATCCCACCAAGATGCCCAGGCAGGCAAACCCGCCCAGCCACGGCCATGGTCGTAACAGGCGCCAAGGCGGCAAACCATCCGGTGCGACACAACTGCCTACCGCCAGCAGAATGATAAAACCGTATTCCGGTAAAACGTAACGCACAGCGCTTTGGGGGGCTATCCAGTAAGGCAGGACATTCACCAATGCCATGCCCAGCAACGACCGGTTTTCCTGACTCAAAACACCCCGTCGCTTCCATTGCCACAGCATGCCCACCGTGGCCCATAAGGCTGAAGGCAGCAGGCCCAGCCAAAAAGTCACCGGGAACATCGCGAGCTTTTCGAGGTAATGGGGAAAGCTATCCACCGTCATCAACTTTGTCGTGATGTCGCTCATCTGCCAATGCACCTGCAGAGCATCCTGTCTTCCCACCACCATCATCCAAAGTACCATGGGGAGAATCCCGAGCATGGCCACAACCAACGCGCGACGTGACAGAAAAAAAGCGCGATATTCCGCGCGCATGAGCAGCACCAGAAGGACTCCGCCATAAAAAGCGTAAGAAGTCACCACCTTGGTCAAATACGAAGCAAATACCGCAACCCAGGACAACATCCACCACATCCGATTACGTTGCGTTGCCGCACGCCATAATCCGTAAGCCGACAGCACCATGAAAAAGGAAAACAAGGGATCGGCATAAGCCAACCAACCTCGATAGAACAGTACATCGGCACTCAGCAAATAAAACAGGAAAGCCAGCCGCGCGGCCCAAGGGTGACGCCATAAATCCCTAGCCCAACACGCCAATACCAGCGCCGTGGCGAATGTCGCTCCAAGGGTAACCAAACGGGCAGCCAACAAAACATGAGGCCACCCCACCAGACGCGCAACCGGAATCATGATCCAGTTGTACAGGGGCGGACGCCCCCCAATGCCCCCCAGGGCCACCACGCTGCGAAATACTTGGCGTTGCCACATTTCCATCGACATGATGGTGTAATTGGCCTCTTCACCCACATATCCATGAAAAAGCGCAGCACCATAGGCCAAAAGGACCAGCGTCAAGAGGCTCCAGTAATGGCGCTCAACTTTTTCCAATTCAACCCTCCCCGCCCAGATAGGCAGCCCTCAACTGCTCACTGGCCCGACATGCGTCACTGCTTCCTGCAAATACCGTACACCCCGACTCCAGCACCATGACACGCGGACATAATTCCAGTGCGCGCTCGGCATTTTGCTCCACCAACAGCAACGTCATGCCTTGCGCCACCCACTCGGCCACCACCTCAAAAACCTCATCAACCCGCTGAGGCGCCAGCCCCATGCTGGGCTCGTCAAGCAACAGCACTCTGGGTCTGGCCAGCATGGCCCGGCCCAAGGCCAGCAATTGTTGTTCCCCACCCGACAGCGTGCCCGCCAACTGGGTGCGACGCTCGGCGAGACGGGGGAAACGTTGGTACACCTGATCCAGGCCTGCTCCTGTTCGCCCCAATTCAAGGCCCAGTTCAAGGTTTTCCGTGATGGTCAAACGCGGGAAGACTCCGCGCCCCTCGGGCACCAGCATCAAACCTGCTCTTGCCCGCTGCCAGGTCGGGGTATTGACCATATCCCGTCCATCGAACAACACATTACCGCCCACCACGGGCGCCCCTCCCGCAA
>JAJYQG010000066.1 GCA_021794775.1 Pseudomonadota bacterium | reverse complement strand
ATTTCCGATGTAGCGTCAATCGTGCCCCAGGACGGTTTCAGGCTGGCCAAGTTCAAAAAAGCCTGGGCAATGGCGCTCTCCATGTCGTAGATTCTGGGCACCCAGCACATCTCTGCCTGCCTGATTACCACATCATTCTTTTCCGGCAATCCTGCCAGCGCGAACGAAACCATTTCCTGCGGCAAGGACAGCAGATTCGCGCATTCTGTGATCAGGGTAAATTCTGGCACGCCGCAATGACCCTGCCTTGACCCCTCGTTAGCCACGAACGAGATGGCGGCAACGATCCGGTCCGGTGCGTCCATCGGACACCCCATGGAAACCGCTATTTCATCGGCTTTCTTGAAGCCAACCCCTTTGATGTCGCGTGCCATTTTCCATGGGTTTTCCTGCAAGACCGACATGGATTTTCCGCCATAAACGCGATGAATCTTGTAGGCAATGGCGCTGGATATCTCATGTCCGCGCAAAAACACCATCAATTCGCGGATGGCAGAATGTTCTTTCCAGTGATAGGCGATCTTGTCGGACAATTTTTTGCTGACCTTCTTGACCTCAATGACCTTGTTGGGGTCATTGTCAAGAATGGACAGGGTATCTGGGCCAAAATGAGCCACGATTCGTTTGGCGGTAACCGGCCCGACCCCAGGCAGTATCCCGCTTGACATGTAATTTTCGATTCCACGCTGGCTTGTTGGCAACTCTGGCACGATGTCGGTTGCGTTCAACTGCGCCCCATATTGGGGATGCCTTTCCCAAGACCCGTCACAGGTTACGGTTTCGCCGAAACCGGCAACCAGGATGCCGCGCACGGTTACCGGATCATCCAGTCCGACGATGTGAACGCGAAAAATGGAATACCCGCTTTCAGAATCACGAAACACGACTCTCCCAACAACGCCGGTCAGCGTGACGGGTTCTGTGGGCATTGGCTCGTCCGAACGGACGGGTGATTGCTTTAGGCGAAACATTGACACGCCCATACTGCGCCCGCAAAGACCACCAGCAAGCCCAGCAGGCTTTCGCCAAACCCGCCTGTCCTGATGGGATGCGGAATGCGATAACACCGTTTGATGGGCCAGAACAGCGGGATTCCATGGGGGGTAATGAAGTCACCTAGCAGGTGCGAAAGGTAACCCACGATCAATCCCAGGCTGACGACCGACAAATGATGACCGGAAAAGAGAAGGGCGGTTAGCCCGACCACTGCGATCAGCGAATGCGTGATTCCGCGATGACCGAATACGTTGCTGATGATCAGCGACACCGGCCAGATTCGGCGACCAAAAGTGCTGCCAGGGTGATCAATGTCAGGCAACAGCCCGCCTATCGCCCCAGCGCCAACGATCAGCATCGTGGACGGGGCAGACAGGTGCGCGACCTGACTGACCGCCAGCGCCAGTCCTGCGCCAAATAGTATATGGGTTCTGGCTAGCAAATCGTCTCCTTGTGCGTTATCAATATCTGTATTATACTCAGATTACGCGAGTACATAAACCTTGTTGTGGAAAGAACTGATGGATTTCGGGTACAAGCAGATCAGGAAACTCCGGCTTGGAGGCGCACTAGATACAACTAGTCTGATTGCCTTGGCCGGATCGGTCATGCTGTTTCACCCGTCCATCAAAAACGGATATCTGGCTGCATTTAATTTTTCTGGAAACAAAACCCTTCTGGCACTGACCTCTTTGTCCATGGCCATGACTGGCGGCTTTGTTCTGTCAGTCCAAGTTATCAAAACTCTGAAACGTGATATTGGCGGGGCGTTCGAAAGCAAACTCAACATCCGTTCAGCCCCCACTCAGGAAAAAGAGGGGGTTTTGTTGGGTTACATCGTCGATACCGGGGAACCCCTGTACGCCAGCCAGGACGATATGGTTCGCCATATCTCCATCGTCGGGCAGTCGGGAGTGGGAAAAACCGTGTTTGGCCAACTCCTGATGTTCCAGCAAATCGCCTCTGGCGGCGGGCTGGTATTCGTTGACGGGAAACTGGATGGCGAAACCCTGAACGAGATTTACCGCACAGCGGCTTACCACGGACGAGAGAAAGATGTGCTGGTGATCAATCCCGGCAATCCCCAATTTTCCAACACCTACAACCCAATTCTCTACGGTGACCCGGATGAAGTGGCCGACCGGATCGTGTCCCTGATCCCGTCTACCGAATCCGACGCCGGAGCCGATCACTACAAACAGTCCGCCAAACAAGGTTGCACCGTGTTGATTGCAGCCCTGCAAAAGACCGGGCTGGCCTACACCTTCATTGATCTTGTGATCCTGCTGCAAAGCCCGAACGACTTGATGAATCTCGAAGAAATGCTTCCGCTTGATTCACTGGAACGCGGAAACCTGGCTATTTTCCTCGACCAGTACCGCGTCCCTGACAAGACCGGTCAGAAAACCATCGACATCAAGCGGCTTAAAGAAACCTTTGGGGGGATCATTGGACGACTGTTCACCTTCGGCACTGGCTCTTTCGGCGAAGTCATGAACAACACCAGTCCCGAGATCAACCTGTTCGATGCGATGCAGGCCAACAAGATCATCTATGTCATGCTTCCCACGATGGGGAAGGCACAGACGGCCAGCAACCTCGGGAAAATGTTCCTGGGTGACGCACGAACCATTTTTTCGTGGTTACAACCTCTCGCCGAAATCGAAAAGCCGAACCCGCCGCTTCTGTTTTTCATGGACGAGGTGGGTTCTTATGCAACGGATGCCTTGTCACGGCCTTTCGAGCAGGCCCGTTCGGCCCACGTCATTCTGGCCCCCGCCTACCAGACCATCGCCAATCTGGAAGCGGTCAGCCCGGAATTCCTGCAAATGGTTACGGGGAACACCTGGATCAAGGTCTGTTTCAAAGTCGGCACCCACGAAACTGCCGAGTTTCTTGCGGATAACATCGGCGAGGAAATGCAGGTACAGGCGTCCCTGAGCATCGTGGGCGGCAACAGTTCGTCCGGGAATGTCGCCGGAGTCTCCCCCGACCTGAACGCCGGAACCAACGAAAATATAGGGTTCGGGGAGCGTGCCGCCGAAGGATACCGGGTATCTCCGGCAGATCTGAAGGCGCTTGATAAAGGAGAGGCCATCATCACGATAGGCGGTAGCCGCATTTATCACGTTCGCATTCCCCTGATCACGCAACTCAAGTCGCTCAAAACAGAACACCCAACCGCTCGGATCAACCACTTCAAGACCCGGTTTGCACGCGGGATCAATCTGTTCAAGTCAGTACAAATCCGCCTTGGTACGGAATCAAAAGAACGCTCCAACGATGCCCAGAGCAGGTGGGGCAAGGTCAAGCCAAAGAAAGTTGACGCCCCGGTACTGGTGCCCCTCGCGGGTACACACAGTGCGCAAAAACCAGAAGACAGCATTCCGACAGGGGAGGGGTTTAACAATTGAACGAACCAGTTACTCTTGACAATCTGTTTCCAGCCCCCGCGCAGGATACCGGCGAAGAATTGATCAGCCTTCTTTTTTCCGGCGAAAACGAGGTTTTGTTTTCCGACGAGGAAGGAGTTTTACCGGACTCGTTCACAGGGAACAAGGCTCCCGCATTGGGAAAAAATGGTCGCATAGGCATACAGTTGTTACCAGAAAACGCATTTGACCCGGACTCGACAGAATACTTCGTCTTCATGTCGATTTTTTCGGCAATCAACTACGCTCTCGGAAAACGCCCCCCTGGAAAATCAGGTAAAAAATCATCCAAACACCAAAAACTGCAAGAACTGGCCCTTGAGTGGCTTTTTGTCCCCAACGAACAGGATTCCAACGGCTTGAGTTTTGATTTGGGGTGCGCTTCTCTCGATGCCCGTCCCAACCTTATCCGCACCCGGCTTCATTTCGAGTTTTACAAAAGAATGATGTCAGGATTCAGGCTGCCATTTCTGTCCTGTCGCTTGCCGGATCGCTTCCGCCTTGAAGGTCAGGAAGTGGCAGGCGACCTTGGAGAAGACATGCTCTCCGAACTCTGGATGCAACCCGGATACCGTGCAGACCTGTTCAGGGAAATCATTGCGCCATCAAACGATGGACAATTCAACGCGGCTCTCGATGGCCTGGATGCCAACGGCAATCTGGCTATCAAAAACGGGTTGGTTTACTTCACGGGGCGAAACCCGATCACCATGAGGTTTGGTTCACGTTTCAACTGGACGCATCTGATGACTGGTTTGGATTGATGAATTCAAACAAGATCATCTCGGCCATTTTCAAGATTTGCCTGTTCTGGTATGTGCTTTTGCTGTTCATCTTTCCTGTCAACTCGTCCAACTGGTTTCTGGTCGCCATGCACGATCTTGTGTCCGGGCTTGAAAGCCTGCTGGTTGGCGGGCTGACGGGTGCCGTGGTGGCCGTTATCGTGCATGTTACCCGTGTCGGTCATGTCGCCCATTCATTGATCGGAGAAAAAGATGAATGGATAAAGTTTTCCATCGGAAAGATTCCGGCCAGACGATCATGGAAACGGGATGAAAAAGCGGTTTGCCCCGAGGAATTTGTGAAATTTTTGGAAGGCTACAAAAAAACTTACCCGAAACACGCCGCGCTTTTTGAAGCAGGCATTCAGATAATCGCCGCCTATCGCCATATCCCTGCGTCGGTTGTCCCTGGCGGGCACGGCGGAGCGTCGCTTGAAACCCATTCGTTCAATGTATTGCGCGAAGCCCTGAAGATCGAACCAAACTGGGTCTATAAAGGCCAGTTCACCAGTAGCGGATACCAGACAGCGGCAATTCAGGACAAGAATTATAAATTCCACCCTGACCCGCTGGCTCCGTTGTGCGCCCTGTTACACGACATCGGCAAGATCGAGTGCTACCAGATCCTTGACGGCACTCCCACGGAGGTCAAAAAACGGCACGACGAGGAAGGCGCAAAGATACTGGCAACGCTTTCCGAGTTTCGTGCCTTGAGTAAAGAGGAACGGAACGCCATGAGCGTTGCTGTCGGGTATTACCACCATCCCGGCAGTATCCCACTGAACCAGCCTGACCGCCCCCGCGCTCTGGCCGTATTCACGCTGGAAGCCGATATGCTGGCCGGAAAGAAAGAGGGCGGGTATCACGAGACTACCCATGACGATGCCAGCCTGGCTGTAACGGTGCAGGCGGGTCAATCCATGCAATCCGCAGTAATGCAGGCCCAGGACGAAATCACGGCTTCTGGCGCGGTTACCGAGGTTCTGGTCGATGTTTTACCAGAAAACAGGCGCGAACAGTTTACCGCCAACCGACATTACCCGGTTGAGGTATGTACGGATGCGCTGGCCGTGTTCATCACCGAGTACGTCAAGAAACCAAACTTTTTTGGACTGAAGAAAGACGGCAAGTGCTTCTGTCAGGACATAAAGATGCGTTCGCATCTGAACGCCATCAACAGAACAAAGTCATTTGACGACCTCCATGTTCACGGGGACGGTAAAAAATCAAAACTGACCAGTTTTACGCTGAAGGTGTTGTGGGCTCTGCACGACAGAGGGGCGTTGGTTACAGCCATTGCAAACGCTGACGGAACCGAGCAAAAGTTTTCGCCCAATACCGCTGTGTTCGACATCAACGGAATCAGTCTCAACGGAACGGAAAGAACGACCCGGTTTTGCATCGTCTTCAACGCCGATGTCAGCCCGTTGCTGGACGAGATCAAAGACTGCCAAAATCCGTTCATGATCGTCAAAAACTCAATGGGAGATCAATACAGGCAGGACAAGGGGAAGGCTGTGAAACCTTTCCAAAAACCTGCAAATGGGTCAAAAACGGGAATTGATGTCGTTGACTTTGATCCTGCGACAATTCTGGATTCCGTATCTGATACCAAAAAAACGGAAACATTGGTTCCCGAAACATCGAGAAAAAACCCAATCGAACCAATGGCAAGAGAAATAATAACGGCCAATACAATAGAGGCTGTCGATTCGACAGGAACGGGTTTACAGGAAATTAAAAATTCCCACACACAAGCGAAAAAACAAAAGGAGAGTAGTGATGGCAATGGAAACAGAAACAGCGACAACAAACCGCGTGCCGAAGAATCTGGCCGAAACAATGATTGGTGATTTGCCGGAAGATTGTTATCTCGGCGGCGAATATCTGCCAGCCGGACTGCTGGGATTTTCATTTGATCAACTGCTTGCCGTTACCCAAAGGGCCATACTTGACAACCCTAACTATCACCAGGAAATTGCGTATGCAGCCATGATTGCGTATTTGACAAAAAACCCGTCAACCAACGACATTCAAACGCTGCTTTTGGCCACAGGCCGTCTGCGCGATTCCATTCTGTTGAACTCGGTTTGCAACGATGCCTGATCATTATGGTTCGTTTATTCGCCGGATCAACGAAGGTCCAGCCCGAGAGGCGATCCTGGCTTTTAATGCTGGGCTGATCCTGGAAAACGACATGGCTGAAGTGTGTTGGCCCTATGTCATGCGCGTTGGGTCGGAAATTGCCCGGCGATTCGGTTTTGGCGGAACGGGAAACGAAGACGACTTCAAATCCGAAGCCTGGCTGGTTTTTACCGAGAAAATCGTTCCAAGATTCAACGGTGAATGGCGAGGGCGAAAACTCCAATACCTGACTCCGTTCGTCTTGAGGTATTTTGGGAACATGGCGATCCATTTCAAAAAAGAAATGGGGCTGGTGTTGTCCCATGAAGAATGGATTACGGAAAAAGTCGGGGTTGATAAAATCCATCCACAAGATCTGATCACGGAAATCGACGCTGATGAAATTGATAAAAGCCGTGCAAAACAAAAGATTGTGAAGATGCTTGCAGGTGTTGATAAGAAGGAGTACCATGTGGCTATGGAAAATGCAAAGCCTTTATTGCCGGGCTTCAGCCCGATGAGCGACGACGATCTCAAAGGAATTATTGAGGATGGCACTCGCCCTGTCACGACCCGTCCCAAAAAACGGGATTTGTCATGCAAGCCTGATCATGCCGAACTTCGTCACATCCGCGAAACTCTTGGTTATTCACAGGCAGTGATGGCGCAGCGTCTTGGCATTGGCGTTCCGACATATTCGAGTTATGAATACGGACGGACCGAGAGCGTGCCGGAACACATCATGGTCTTGGCACGGGAAGAACTTTCCATCGAAAAAGCCCAGATCAATACCCTGCGTAAAAAGTATGACATGCCCATGATCCAGATCATTCATCGCTGGTCTGCAATGGCGGGAATTGATCCAAACAGCAACCAGGAGGTTGCCTCGTTGTGCGGGGTATCCATTCCTACTGTTTCGCGCTGGCGCAACAACCAGATCAAGCCTGATCTGTATGCGTTGGTGCGGTACGAGCAAAATGTCATCGATCGGGTCAGTATTCGCAAAAAGATCGAAGCCGAGTTGTTGTCCAAAACAGGGCTAAAGGCTGAAGTGCATGACAGACCATCCCGCTGATGTCCTTGACCGTGTAATGCTGTTACCCTCCGTTTTCGTCGAATGGCAAAAACAGTGCCGGTTGTTTGCTGCGACGCTCGACACCAAATCCGTATCAGAAATACCTGACGAGTTGGCTTACGCCAAGCAGGACGGAACACTGGAGTTGTCCGTGACAGTCGGAGAACGCAAGTTGTCCATGATCGTCAATCAGGCGGACTGGTCCTGGATTTCCTGATGGCCAAAATAAACCGGTCAACCCTGTAAAGGGTTGACCGGTAAGTGTTGCTCTAATTTACCATCCGACGACTCGACTTGACCGCCGAACAATTTCGCTTGTTCCCGGCATCAGCGCCGGTTCTTTTTCGGGCGCAGACTCCTTGATCCCGATGTTCATGACCACCGCAGGCTCGTTGAGGATCGTCACCGGGTCCGACATGATGGCGATCAGTCCTGACAGGGCGATGAAGTCAGCCCCTTCGATCATGCCTGAAACGGGCAACGCATTGATCCCGTCCTCCAGCAACTTGACCGCAGTT
>JAJYQG010000089.1 GCA_021794775.1 Pseudomonadota bacterium | reverse complement strand
TTCATCCACCACCCTGTCGGCCTCCTTCAGATTCAGCGGAACATTCATGCGCCCCTCGGCATACAGCCCATTGATGACCCCTCTAGACCGATTGTGAATATGCCGCGCCTGTTCCAACTCCTCGGCAAATCCAAGTTTGCGAGTCACCACACCAGCCAGCCTGCTTTCCTTGATTTCTTCATACAACCTGCCTGAATCTAACGTAACGGGGGTCAAATCAACCAGCCTCTCGATATCCCTGCCCCGACTCGAATCGATCCAAACTTCACGGATGCCACTGCCCTGAATCAATTTCAATTGTCTCGAATCTTCTACGGTAAAAGATTTTTTCCAAAAAGGGTTGTCCAGCCAACTGCCACATAACTCATGGATATGCATCCCGATTTTCAATTCATCAACGTCTATTTTCTTCAACATGAATTTTTCCACGACTACGGGGTCACCTGAACCACCCCATTCGCCAAAACTTTGCCTGTCAGAAATTTTCCCGTCGCAGTGCGCACCCGAACCACCCCGCCCACGGGAGCATCCTCCATGACCACACCATCGGTCGAAATTCGAAAACCATCGCCTTGAACATCCACCTGCACAGGCTGGCCTTGTCGCACCCGATACACCTCACGCAACCACGGAAGACGCAATACCTGACCCGCTGCCACCGGCTGGCGCAAGGCCTTACCCAAACCATCCATCTTATGCGTCACCACATCAAGGTACGTCACCTTGCCATGGCGCTCTTCCAGATCATCTTCTCCCAAAACAGCATCCCGCGACATCGAGCGACGCAATACGCAGTAATCGGTCTCCAGCGTGACCTCGACCGGCACGATGCCGGTCCAGCCAGGTTCGGTCGGCGAATTGGCCGCACAGCGCACCGAAACAGGGCTTCTGGCCTGCAAATGCTCACCGGAGGGAAACGTCATGCCGGGTTCTCGACAGACCGCCGGCCAACCCCCAAAATCCGGCGGCAAGACACGCACATCGACCGTCGCAGCCCCTGACTGCAAGCGATTCTGGACAAACTTCTGAACTTGCAAAGGCAGCGATTCTTCATCGGCCAAGGCAGAAATGATGGGCAGAAACACCAACACCAAGCCCCCAAGACTTAAGCACGCCAAGCGTTGCCAAGCCCCCAATAAGAAGGCAGAACCTCCCCCTAATCTACGCATTGAAGAGCCCTTTCCACCGTTAGGATATCCCCTAGTTCCCCATATTATGGGACAGGAATCTCCGCCATGGCTACCGTACTCGACAGAACCCTGCAATTCCAGCAAAACGCCCTGCGCGTCCAGGAAACACGCCAAGAGTTGATCGCGTCCAATATCGCCAACGCCGACACTCCCGGATTTCAAGCACGAGACATCGATTTTCGCGCCGCCCTTACGAACGCCATGCGGGGCAGGCAGGCCGCCCTTACCCTGCAAACCACATCGCCACAGCATTTGCCCGGTAATGCCACGAATGCAGTAGCAGGCGCGCCCCTGATGTACCGTTCCGTGGTGCAACCCAGCGCCGACGGCAATACGGTTAACCTGGATATTGAGCGTGCCCAATATGCAGAAAGCGCCGTTCAGTATCAGGCAAGCCTGCGCTTTGGCGGACAGCAAATCAAGGACATTCTGAGCGTGCTCAACTGAGAAAACGACCATGTCACTGTTCAGCACCCTCAACATCGCCGCTTCCGCCCTCACCGCCCAGTCGGAGCGGCTCAACATCGTCGCCAGCAACCTCGCCAATGCCGACAGCGCAACCGGCGCCGACGGCCAACCCTATCAAGCCAAACAGGTTATCTTCAAAGCCGTTCCCATGGGCCCTCAGGGAGGGACCGCCGTTCAAGTCAGCCAAGTCGTGAACGACCCGTCGCCGATGAAAAAGATGTACGAACCCAGCAATCCGCTGGCTGACGCCCAAGGGTACGTCACCATGCCCAACGTCAACGTCGTCGAAGAAATGGTGAACATGATTTCCTCTTCACGGTCTTACCAAAACAACGTCGAGGTCATGAACACCTCGAACACCCTCTTGCTGAAAACCCTGACCCTCGGTCTCTAGGAGTTCCTCATGGCCACCATCAACCCCACCAACGCCCTGATCAACAAGCTCAACAGCACCAGCAGCTCACTCACCCAAAACAGCGGCTCGAACGGGGCGGGCAGCGCAACCGGTACGAGCAGTTCAGGCAGTTCCGGCTTGTCCGGCATCGCCTCCACCAGCGCAGCCAGTTTGCAAAACAACTTCATGACCCTGCTGATCACCCAGTTGCAAAACCAGGATCCCATGAACCCCATGGACAGCAGCCAAATGACCTCGCAATTGGCGCAAATCAGCACCGTCAGTGGCATCAGCCAACTCAATTCGACGTTAAGTGCACTCAATACCAGCCTTGGCAACAACCAGTCCATGTCCGCCGCCACCAGCCTCATTGGGCATACCGTGCTGGTGCCCGGCAGTTCGGTCAATCTGACGTCAGGCTCCAGCGCCACCTTGGGGGTTCAACTGCCCCAAGCCGCAAGCAACCTGACCGTTACGATCAAAAACGGCGCCGGAGCTGTTGTCGATACTTTGAACCTGGGGAGCCAGGCCTCTGGTGTCGTTCCCGTCACCTGGAATGGCAAAAGCAGTACGGGCAGCACCCTGCCATCAGGGACTTACAGTGTCAGCGCCAGCGCCAGTGCCGGCAACACCGCCGTCACGGCTACCCCCCTGACATCCGGAACGGTCAACTCGGTCACCATGGGCAGTCAGGGCGCATCGCTCGATCTTGGCACGCTAGGCACCTTTGCCCTTTCATCCGTAGCCTATATCCAGTAATCGACGATCAGGAGAAACGATCATGGCATTCCAACAAGGCCTCAGCGGTCTCGACGCATCCTCCAGCCAGCTCAACGCTATCGGCAACAATATTGCCAATGCCAGTACCGTGGGATACAAATCTTCCAACACTCAATTTTCGGATATCTTCGCCTCGGCGTTCAATGGCTCATCGGCCTCGTCCATCGGCATCGGCACACAGGTGGCCAACGTGGCCCAGAACTTTTCCCAAGGCAATATCCAAACCACGGGGAATTCCCTCGACATGGCCATCAATGGGCTGGGTTTCTTCCGCATGAGCAACAACGGCACCATCAGCTACACCCGTGATGGCCAGTTCCAGCTCAACAACAAAGGCGATTTGGTCGATGCCTTTGGCAACAGTGTCACCGGTTATCAAGCAACGTCAGCTGGAACCATTGTCGCCGCTACGCCAGTTCCACTCCAGATCCCCACCTCCAATCTTGCCCCTACCTCCACCAGCAGCGCCACCGTCGGGGTGAACCTGAATTCCAGCTCTACCGTACCCGCCACCACCCCCTTCAACCCGACCGATCCGACCACCTTCAACAACTCCACGTCCATGACGGTTTACGACAGCCTGGGCAACAGCCATATCGCCACCGTCTATTTTTCATTGGTTACGCCCACCCCTGCCAGCGTCACCGCGGCCGGCGGTACTGCCGCCTGGAACACCTATCTCACGATGGATGGCACCGCTGTTCCCCCTGCGGCCACACCCATTGGAACGTTGGGCTTCAACGCCAGCGGCACCATGGTTTACCCTGCCGCCACCGGAACGCTCAAAACGGGACAAGTCAGCGTCAGTGTCCCGTTCACCAATGGTGCGACAACGCCCCAGGCCATGACGCTCGACTTTTCCAGCACCACCCAATACGGCTCCCCTTTCGGGGTCAACCAACTGAGCCAGAACGGCTATGCCTCGGGGCAATTGAGCGGTTTCTCGGTCAGTTCCACCGGCATCATCCAAGGCAACTATTCCAACGGGCAATCCAAGAATCTGGGACAAATCGCGTTGGCCAATTTTGCCGACTCTCAAGGCCTTCAGTCGATCGGAAACAACCAATGGGCCCAAACGAACGCCTCTGGCAATGCGCTGGTGGGCGCCCCGGGAACCGGGAATCTGGGGGCCATCCAGTCCGGCGCCACCGAAGGATCCAACGTCAATCTGACCACCGAATTGGTCAATATGATCACCGCACAGCGCAACTACCAGGCCAATGCGCAGACCATTAAAACCGAAGATCAGATCACCCAGACCTTGGTCAACCTGAGGTAAACCCGCCATGGACCGTCTCATTTATACCGCCATGAGCGGAGCGTCCCACATCCTGGAACGGCAGGCCACGCTCGCCAACAACCTGGCCAACAACAACACCAGCGGGTATCGCAGCGCCATCGACAGTTTTCGCGCCATCCCTTTGAACGGTCAGGGCCTGCCGACCCGCACCTTTGTCGTCAATGGACTGTCGGGCTATGATTTTACGCCCGCCACCCTGACCGAAACCGGACGCAATCTGGATGTCGGCATTCAGGGCAAAGGCTGGATTGCCATCCTGATGCCCGATGGCAGCGAAGCTTATACCCGTGACGGCAACCTGCATGTCTCTCCCGATGGGGTCCTGGTCACCAATGCTGGAAATCCGGTCATCGACGACACAGGCGATCTGGTCTCTCAAAATCAGATTGTCATTCCGGCGGACACCCAAGTCACCATCGGGTCCGATGGCACGATCTCAACCGTACCCGATGCCCCGCCTCCTGCCACCACCACGGTTGTCGGCAAGCTGCGCCTGGTGGACCCTCCTGAAGCTTCGCTGATTCGCGGCGACGACGGCCTGTTCCGGACGCGGGATAAAAAACCCGTACCGCCAAGCTCAACCGTCACCGTCACGCCGGGCAGCCTGGAGAGCAGCAATGTCAACGCCATTTCCGCCATGGTGGACATGATATCCATCTCAAAGCAGTTCGAAATGCACATGCAGATGTTGCAAACCGCCCAGTCCAATGATCAGCAGGCAACCCAGATTCTGGCTTCCCTGCGCTAAACAAGGAAACTCATCATGCAGCGCTCCCTATGGATCTCCAAAACCGGCCTAGAAGCTCAGCAAACCCAAATGGACGTGATTTCCAACAACCTGGCCAACGTTGGCACCAACGGATTCAAGAAATCCCGCGCCGTTTTTCAGGATTTGCTGTACCAAACCATTTATCAGCCTGGCGCCCAATCTTCGCAACAAACCATGTACCCTTCCGGGATGCAACTCGGCACGGGGGTCAAACCCTTGGCCGCAGAACGCATCATGACGCAGGGCAATCTCCAGCAAACCGGCAATTCTCTTGACGTCGCGATCAATGGCAATGGCTTTTTTCAGGTGCTGATGCCCGATGGCACCACAGCCTATACCCGGGATGGCTCGTTTCAGACCGACAACCAGGGCAATCTGGTGACCTCCGCAGGCTACCTGATCCAGCCTGCCATCACCATCCCGCTCAATTCAACAAGTGTCACCATTGCCCAGGACGGAACGGTATCGGCAACTCAAGCTGGCGTAGTCACCCCTTTGCAAATCGGGACCATTCAGCTGGCCACCTTCATGAACCCGACCAACCTGCAGGCGATTGGCGGCAATCTGTACGACCAGACCCAATCTTCTGGCGCTCCCAACCTCAACACCCCTGGACTCAATGGTGCAGGAACCTTGAACCAAGGTTATGTGGAAACCTCCAACGTCAGCGTGGTGGAAGAATTGGTCAACATGATCGAGGCTCAACGCGCTTTTGAAATCAATTCTCAAGCCGTGCAAACTTCCGGACAGATGCTGCAGACCTTGGTCACCATGAGGTAAACATCGTGGACGCCCGCCCTATCATCCTGACTCTCGTCACCCTGGTTTTCATCAGCGGGTGTACGGTGGTGCCTTCCAGCCATATCACGGACCCCATGACCGCACGCCCTGTCAATCTTTACAAAACCGCTCCACCGGATAATGGCGCCATTTTCCAGACGGGATACAGCCAACACCCGCTCTTCGAAGATAACCGGGCACGCAATGTCGGCGATACCATTCAGGTCTTGCTGCAGGAGGCGACCACCGCCACAGAAGCCGATGGCAGCGGTGTGACCCATTCCAGCTCGCTTGCCTCCACCACCCCGTCGATCACCAACGCCGCCACCGGACAACATGTCCTGGATGGCATCTCGGCCAATGGATCGACCTCCAACAAGGTCACCAACACGGGTTCCAGCACGGGCAACAGTGCCCTCACGGGCACCATCACAGCCACGGTGATCGAGGTTCTGCCCAACGGCTTCCTCAAGGTTAGCGGTGAAAAGTTGGTCTCCATCAACATGACAGACCAGTACGTGCGCCTTTCAGGGGTCGTCAATCCCGTCTACGTTCAAACGGGCAACACCATTCTTTCAACCCAGTTGGCCGATGCCCATGTCGAATACAAAGGCGGCAACGCCAACATCGACAAGGCTTCGATCATGAACTTGTTCGGACGCTTCTTCATGTCCGCCACACCGTTCTAAGGCTGCTCACTGCCATGAAAACTCTGACACTTCTGCTGCTGACCCTCTTTTGCCTGATCCTACCCGTCGGCGCAAGTGCCAAACGCATCAAGGACCTCGCCTCGATTCAGGGAGTACGACAAAACCAGCTCATTGGCTACGGTCTCGTCGTCGGCCTCGATGGCACGGGGGACATGACGACACAGACCCCCTTCACCATCCAGAGCATCACCAACATGCTCACCCAGATGGGGGTCAATGTCCCCCCTGCGGCGGTGCTCCAAACCATGCTCAAAAACGTGGCTGCCGTCATGGTGACCGCCGACATGCCCCCTTTCTCCCATCCCGGTCAACCCATTGATGTCACCGTATCCTCCATTGGCAACGCCGGAAGTTTGGTGGGCGGAACCTTGCTCATGACGCCATTGAAAGGGGCAGACGGACGGGTTTATGCCATGGCCCAGGGCAATCTTCTGGTGGGAGGCATCGGCGCTGGCGCCAAGGGTTCGAAAGTTCTCGTCAATCACCTGAGTGTCGGCCGCATTCCCAATGGCGCCACCGTTGAAAGGCAAATCCAGACCCCTTTCGACCAAGGGAACACCATTACCCTCGACCTCAACGACATGGACTTTACCACCGCCAACCAGATGATGGATGTCATCAATCAGAAACTGGGTGAAGGACGGGCCATCGCCGTGGCACTCGATGGACGAACGCTTCAGGTTCAAGCCCCTACCGGTCCTGCCCGGGTACAGTTCATGGCACACCTGGAGAATCTCCAGGTGGATACGGGCGTCGAAGAAGCCAAGGTCATCATCAACGCCCGTACAGGATCGGTGGTTATGAACCAGAATGTCACCCTGGATGAATGTGCCGTCGCCCACGGCAATCTGACCGTCGTCATCAGCTCCTTGAACGAAGTCAGCCAGCCGAACCCCATGTCCAATGGCACCACCGTCCAAACCGGCCAAGCCAGCGTTGACATCAAGCAGGACAAGGGTTCTGTGATCCGTCTCAAGAAAGGAGTATCTCTCAACGAAGTGGTGCATGCTCTGAATACCATCGGCGCCACACCTCAGGATCTTCTGTCGATCCTGCAGTCGATGAAAACAGCAGGGGCCCTGCATGCCAACCTGGAGATCATCTGACATCATGGACCATGGCCTCAAATTACCCGATCCAGCCACCACACAAGGACTGGCCTTCGACAGCAAATCACTCAACAACCTGAAGCTCAAAGCCCATCAAGACCCAGCTCAGGCATTGCCCAAGGTAGCCAAGCAGTTTGAATCCATCTTCACCAACATGATGCTCAAGGCCATGCGCAGCACCGTCCCCAACAACGGGCTGGGTGACAGCGAACAAACCAAAATGTTTACTGGCTTGCTCGACAAACAGCTCTCACAAAGCCTCTCCCAGGGGCACGGCTTGGGACTCGCCGATATCATGGTGAGGCAGCTGAGCCCCCATTCCTCCGTACCACACCCGCCGCATGGAGCAAAGGGCCTGCCATTCCCTTCTAAAGTTCATCCCGCAACAGCCGATAACCCTTCTGTAAAGGGTCTTGAGGCCATCAGGAAAGGACCATCGTCATGAGTGACAT
>JAJYQG010000107.1 GCA_021794775.1 Pseudomonadota bacterium | reverse complement strand
CGACCCGGGGTCATGTTCAGGAATTTTCGCCGGATTCGACGTGAATCGGCAACATGATGGCGACCTCCAGTCCTCCTCCGGAGGCTGTGCCAAGGCTGAGATGTCCTTGATGCATGGCAACGATGCTCGACACGATGGCAAGCCCGAGTCCCGAACCTGGAGGGCCGTGGCGCGAGTCTTCTCGGCGCGTAAAAGGCTGCAGGAGATGGTTCACTTCTTGGGCAGGAATGCCGGGGCCATGATCGCGGATGCGCAAGATGGTATGGTGTCCTTCGGAGGACAGGATCATGCCAAATGGCGGGGCACCATAGCGGATGCCATTTTCCAGCAGGTTGATGATGACGCGCTCCATGGCCCGTTCGTTTACCAGCACTTGGGCAACGGGTTGGAATACCTCCAAAGCAACGGCAATGCCCCGGGTCTCGAAGCGTTCCCGGCAGCTTTGCAGCAAGGGTGTCAGGTCGGTACTGTGCAGCGAATACTGAGGATGATCGCGGGCGAAATCGAGAAACTGGTCGATGGTCCTGTCGATTTCCTCAAGATCCTGAACCATCGGGTCGATGCTTTGCCGCTCGGAGAGCTTGAGCATTTCGAGAGCCAGGCGCAGGCGTGACAGCGGGGTTCTGAGGTCGTGGGAGACGCCCGCCAGCATGATGGTGCGATTGGATTCAAGCTGTTGCAGAGCATCTTGCATGGTGCGAAAAGCTTCGCTGACCTCACGTACTTCGCTGGGGATGTCCGTGGCGATTTCAAAGGGCATGGCATTGCCGGTGGCCAGTCGGTGGGCAGCTTGAGCCAGGTTTTGCAAGGGGCGGTTGATGCGGCGGATTGCCCAGTAGACGCTGGTGATGCCGAGCAGAATCACCAACGTCAGCAGCAGCGCCCATTTTTCGGGAAGACCCGCGTCAAAGCCTTGTCGTTGGGTGAGGTACCAGAAATCTCCATGGCTGGTATGGAGGGGAATCCAGACGATGGGCCGGTCGCTGCGATCGGTAATCCACACCTGGGTTCCTGGGTATTTGGTGCGAAGCTGGTTTTGAAGCAGGAAGACGCGGCTGGATTCTTCGGGGCTATGCACCTGTTGGGCATCGGGGCCTTGGCTTTGGAGAACCCCGCCGGCACGGTCATCAAAGTCGCGTATGAAGGCGCCACGGGACGAAGCGGGCAAATGTTCAAGAGCGGCAATCAGGGAAAAGATATGGTTGGCACGGTCTTCGATGGTATGTTGCATCAAGGGGGCAACATAAAACCGCTGGAACAGCAGCAGCGTGGCAAGGTGGGTGATCAGCACCGTCAATACGGTGACCAGCAGGGTTCGCCCCAACAGGGAGCGAGCGATCATGGGGTCGTGGCATCGGGCACAAACACATAGCCAATGCCCCAGACGGTGCGAATGTGGCGTGGTTGCCCAGGGTCTTCTTCAAGCAGGCGGCGTAATCGGGAAATTTGTACGTCGATGCTGCGGTCAAAAGTCTCCCTTTCCCGGCCACGAACGAGGTCGGTCAATTTTTCCCGGGAAAGGGCCTCATGGGGGTGGGTGGCTAGCGCGCGCAACAGAGAAAACTCGCTGCTCGACAGAGGGACGGGGGCGCCACTGCGAAATAGGCTGCGTTGCAGCAGATGGAACGTAAATTCACCGAAGGCTAGCGTATCTCCCACCGGGGCAACCTGTTGAGGCAAACGCGCTTCTGCAGGGCGACGTCGCAACACGGCGTGAATGCGGGCCAGCAATTCTTTGGGGTTGAAAGGTTTGGGCAGATAATCGTCCGCGCCGGCATTGAGCCCGAGAATGCGGTCGTTGTCATGGCCTTTGGCGGTCAGCATGATGATGGGGATCATGTTGCCCTCATCACGCAGACGGCGGCAAACGGCAAGGCCATCTTCTCCGGGCAGCATGAGATCCAGCACCATCAGATCATGGGCCGGTGGGGTGGCCCAGATTTTGGTCAAAGCGGCCGCATCGGGAACAGGGGTGACCTGAAAACCCTGCTCGGTGAGGTAACGGTGAAGGAGTTCGCGCAAGCGCAGATCGTCGTCCAGCACCAGGATTCGGGGGCGCGATGGCATCATGGCGCCATCATAATCCAAAAACTATGTCACTTTGTAACTTGTCGTCGTGCCAGGCATAAATCCGCCCAGGCCCCCGCTTTTTCTTGTGGGCTGCGCAGGAGGTAAGCGGGGTGCCAGGTGACGATGGCGGGTATGTTGCCGATGTGATGAAGTCGACCTCGTAATGTGCCCATGCTGCCTTGGGTGCTCAACAGGTTATGGGCAGCAACTCGACCAAGCAGCACGATGATTCGTGGATTGACGACCGCGATTTGCTGATGCAGGTAGGGTAAACAGCGCTGACATTCTTCCTCGCTGGGGGTCCGGTTGTGAGGAGGGCGGCACTTGACCACATTGGCGATGGAGGCATCGAGGCCCCGTTGCAGACCCAAGGCAAGCAGCATGCGATCCAGCAGTTTTCCGGCACTTCCAACAAAAGGCAGCCCTTGCTGATCTTCCTCGGCTCCTGGTGCTTCACCAATGAACATCCAGGGGGTTCCGGGTTGAATCAGGCCGGGTACCGGGCGTTGCCGTTTTTCATGTAGGGCACAGCGCGTGCAAGCTTCGATGTCTTGCGACAAAGCGGAGCCTTGAGCGGTGGGTGCTACCTGTTCGAGGATGGGCGGGACATCGGTACTGACGGGGGTAGGCCCAGGCTTGGCACGTGGGCCCCAGCGTGGCCAGGGGCCCAGTTCGCGCCAGAAAGCTTCTTGTGCATCCATGCGTGATGGTCCGCAGGCCAAAAGTTCATTATACCGCTGTCGTGGCCGAGTCGGTGGGGCAGAGCGCCAGACGCATGACGAGGGCGTCTTCACGGATGGTTCGGTCTGGGGTGCTGTAGTATCCCTTGCGCAGGCTCAGTACGGTGAAGCCGGCGTGCGCGTAAAGTTGCCTGGCGCCAAGATTGCTGGCCCGAACTTCCAACAGGATAGACTGGGCGGCCGTGGCGCGCAGGTGATTCAGCACCGCTTCCAGCAAAAACCGTCCGAGTCCCTGTCGTTGCCAGGGGAGATCGATCACCAGGTTGAGCAGATGGGCTTCGTCAAGTATCTGCATGAAAAATGCATAGCCGATGATCGGTGAAGGATGGCTCAGCGTGAGACCAAGGTGCGCATGATGGCGCACGGATTCGCTCAGCTGGTTACGGCTCCAGGGGGTGCTGAAACAGCGACGCTCGATGGCTTCGAGATGGTCGAGGTCGGTATCGTTGAGGGGGCGGATCAGCGCGGTCACAAGCCCCGCTCGGCTAACGTAAGGGCTACATGCTGACGAAGATAAACTGGCTGGGCCATCGCGGCCGCTACGCCGGTGCCAGCCAGCCAACGAGGGTATGCCAGGGTCGCAATCTGGGCGGCATGGGGAGCAAGGCCAGGAATGATGCCTTGGATATGGGAGCCCCAGCGTGTCGAGAGTTGTTGGCCGCAGAGCGCCGTGCCGGAGCCTGCTGCCCACCAGGAGGCAGCGGGTAAATCGGGCAAATGGTCGGGTGCGCACAACGTAGGGGGGAGTCGTTCTTGCCATTGATGGCCTTGACGCTCGTAGGCGGCCAGGTAAAGTTGGTTCATGCGCGCATCCTGGACGACCACCAGGCGGGGAACATCGACCAGTGGCAACAGGCTTTCCAGGGTTGAAACGGGGATGAGGGGAACGCCAAGTCCCAGCCCCAGACCTTGGGCCATTCCGCAGGCCAGACGAACACCGGTAAAGGCGCCTGGGCCTGCGCCGTAGGCAATGCCGGCGATATCCCGCAGTTGCTTGCCTGATTGATGCAGCACGTTGTCGACGAGCATGCTCAGGCGGGCGGATGGTCCTGGTTCATGATCCTCGATGGAGGCCAGGGTTCCTTGTCCGTCAGACAGTGCGACGGAGCCACGTTCGGTTGAAAATTCAAAGGCAAGCAGGCAATCGCTCAATCGACATACTCCACGTGTCGGTAACGCCGGTAGAGCCAGAACATCAGGCTGCTGATGAACAGGGCAAGGAGAACGACGCTGGTATAAAACGACGCCTCAGAGGGCACCAAAGGCCGCCCTTTCAGGCCTTCAAGCCCGATGGCGTGAAAGAACCGACGCAACGGAGAATCGGCGTGGATGACGCCGGCATAAATGCCGAGCAATGCAATTATGCTAATGTTTTCATTGAAGTTTTGCACGGCAATGCTGTGGCCGGCCCCCATCATTTGATGGCCGCGATGTTGTAATAATGCGTTCATGGGCACGACAAAGAATCCGGCCATGGCCCCAGAGGCAATCAGCAGGACAACGGCGACGGACCAGTCGCGAACGACCAGCATGCCCAGTATGGCAAACCCCATGGCGACACCGACGGGGAGCACCTTGATGGCACTTTCGAGGCGAACCCACCGGGCGGCAGCAATGGAGCCCAGTGCGATGCCGATGGCTGAAACCGCCGTCAGTTGGGTGGCCTGCTCCAGGCTGAAGTGCAATTGGAGGGTGGCCCAGACCAGCACGATGAGGCGCAGAGAAGATCCCACGCCCCAAAAAATGGTGGTGACGGCCAAGGAGACTTGGCCCAGGGGATCACGCCACAGCAACAGGAAGGAATGCCAGAAATCTTTCAGCAGAAACCAGGGGTTCGTCTGTGGCAAGGCGTGGTCAGGCATGACTCGCGGGATATACAGGTTGGCGATGGCAGCGCCGATGTACAAGATCAGGATGATCAGAATGGCAAAACGTGGCACGTTGAGCAGAGGCAACGTCAGGGCGTGGGAGACCCAGGTGAAATGCGCATAGAGAGCCAGTCCGGGTTTGAGCAACCATCCCCCCAGGACGGCGCCGAAAATGATGGCAATGACCGTCAAGGCTTCCATCCAGCTGTTGGCCAGGACCAGTTTTCCGGCGGGCAAGCATTCGGTGAGAATGCCGTATTTGGCGGGTGAATAGGCGGCAGCTCCAAGCCCTACGAGGCCATAGGCCAGCAGGGGACTGACGCCAAGCAGCATGGCAAGGGACCCCAGGAGTTTGATGATGTTGCTGAGAAACATGACCCGACCTTTGGGGAGCGAGTCCGAGAAGGCCCCCACAAAGGGGGCCAGGACGATGTAGGAGAGGACAAAGAATTGCTGCAGAAAGGGGACATACTCTGGCGGGGCGGCAAGGGTTTTGAGCAAGGCGATGGCGGCGAACAACAAAGCATTGTCTGCCAGCGCTGACAGAAATTGCGCCAGCAAGATGATGTAAAAACCCAAGCCCATGGAAGCGTTGTGTTACAGCACTTCGGCCGCGTAATCGGCAAGACGCGAACGTTCCCCGCGTTGCAGTGTGACATGTCCGCTATGGACCCAGCCCTTGAAGCGGTCTACCACATACGTGATCCCCGAACTGCCTTCGGTTAGGTAGGGCGTGTCGATTTGGGCAATGTTGCCCAGGCATACGACCTTGGTTCCGGGCCCGGCGCGGGTGATGAGGGTTTTCATCTGCTTGGGGGTTAAGTTCTGTGCCTCATCGATGATCAAAAATTTATTGAGGAAGGTGCGGCCGCGCATGAAATTGAGCGACTTGATTTTGATGCGGGAACGAATCAGGTCGCGGGTTGCCGCGCGGCCCCAATCTCCCGCCTCATCATCGCCCTTGTTGAGGACATCCAGGTTGTCCTCCAAAGCGCCCATCCAGGGCGTCATTTTTTCTTCTTCGGTGCCGGGCAGGAAGCCGATGTCTTCGCCGACAGGGACGGTGACGCGGGTCATGATGATTTCGGAATAAATTTTATGCTCAAGGGTTTGCATGAGGCCAGCGGCCAAGGTCAAGAGGGTTTTCCCGGTCCCGGCTTGGCCCAGCAGGGTGACGAAATCCAGGTCTGGGTTCATGAGCAGATTGAGGGCAAAATTCTGTTCGCGGTTGGCGGCAACGATACCCCAGGTGTTGTTGCGTTGCGAGGTGAAATCGCGCACCACTTCCAGTACGGCCATCGATCCGCTGCGTTCTTTGACGCGGGCGTGAAAGGGGTTTTCTCCCTGTTCCAGAAAGACGAATTCGTTGAGTAACAACGAAGGAACCAAAGGGCCTTCCACCTTGTACAAGGTGCGGCCCTGCTCCTGCCAGGATTGAACCCCTTTGCCATGGGTTTCCCAGAAATCGTCGGGCAGTTCGCGGCATCCGGTATAGAGCAGATCGCTGTCTTCGAGCACCTTGTCGTTGAAATAATCCTCGGCTTCCACACCAAGGGCACGCGCCTTGATGCGCATGTTGATGTCTTTGCTGACCAGAATGACCGAGCGGCGCGGCTGGGTGCGCTGCAGTTCGAGGGCGATGCCCAGAATCTGGTTGTCGGCTTTTTCATCGGCCAGAGGAAGGTCCAGTTTGGACCCCTGCAGCGTTTGCAGGAACAGCGTTCCCGTGGGCGTGACGCTGCCTTCTCGCAGAAGTGGAATGCCCTGGGTGATGTCCTGCTGAGCAGAATGGGTGATGATTTCATCCAGAAAACGGCTTACCTGACGCGCGTTGCGTGCGACCTCGGTCATCCCTTTCTTGTTGTTGTCCAGTTCTTCGATGGTGACCATCGGCAAAAACACATCGTGTTCTTCAAACTGGAACAAACTTGTGGGGTCATGCAGGAGAACGTTGGTGTCCAGAACGAAGAGTTTTGGGGCAGAGCGTGGTGCGGCCATGAAAGGGTATCTCCTGCAGGAAACGACGTTGGATCAGGGGAGTTGTTGAACAGCTTCTAGAACACGTTGGGCATGTTCAGGTACCTTGACGGCACGCCAGGCCTGAGCCAGACGGCCATGACGATCGATCAGAAAGGTGCTGCGTTCGATGCCGCGTACCTGTTTGCCGTACATGTTTTTCAGTTTCATCACCCCGAAAATTTCGCAGGCGATCTCATCGGGATCGCTCAACAGATGAAAAGGAAAGGCCATTTTGGCGCGGAACTTTTCATGGCTGGCGAGACTGTCTCGCGACAGGCCCCATACGGTGCAACCCAAAGCGGCAAAGGCCTCATGCAGTTCGGTGAACTGACGTCCTTCGTCGGTACAGCCGGGGGTGTCGTCCTTTGGATAAAAATACAGCACCACCGGGTGCCCCAGGCAGTCGGAAAGCCGAAAACGTTGGCCCGAAGTGGCGTCGAGTTCGAAATCGGGAATTGTGTCGTTGATTTCCATGGAGGCTCCTGCATGTTCACGGGGATAGGGGACAGTATAGCGTCATCAAGCGGTCCCTTGGACAGCCAGGGTTCCTGAGCGGCCGGGCACTGTGCCTTGCAGCATGGGATGGCGCGGGATGGAGTCAGGGTCGAGTTGGGCGGCGAGCTGTCCCAGAGATACCAGTTCATAGCCTTGCTGGCGCCACCCTTTGAGCAGGGCTTCAAAGACCGGTAGCAGACGTTGCCCTTCAAGTTCCGCGTGGAGGGTGAAGACATGACTGTCACAAGGGTTGGCCGCCGTTCGATCAAGCAAGGCCTGCGCCACGGTGGGGACAGTGACGCCATCGATACCGATCAGTTCGTCCAATGTGGGCAGGGTGGTGGGCAATTGCAGGCAGCGCGCTTCCCTGCCGCGTAGCAGGGGAAAAAAGGGTGATTGCCCGCGTCCGTCGGAAGCCCAGGTAAAACCTTCGTCTTCCAGCCATTCCAGGGCATCTTCCGTCATTTGCCATCCTGCAGCACCATGCCCTTTGGGCAGGGCGCCAAAAACATCGGCAAAGCGTCGTTGTGCGTGGGCCAGTTGGCTTCTGGCCCATTGGGCAGGGCGTTGATGCAACTGATCTTGCCAGGCGGTGTGGTCCCACGTGTGGATGCCGACTTCGAAGCCGGCTTTGGCCACGGAACGCATCAGGGGGGCGGTGGCAAGACCGATGTCGGGTCCTGGTAGCAAGGTGCCGTAGAGCAGCGTTTTGAGTCCGTAATGTTCCAGTACGGAAGTGCGTTGCACTTTGCCGATAAAACCCCGACGAAACACGCGCTTGATGGCG
>JAJYQG010000109.1 GCA_021794775.1 Pseudomonadota bacterium | reverse complement strand
CCCAATGTGCTCATAACGGCGTAGCGCAAAGCGAATGCTTTACCTACTCCATCGGTTTTCGGGCGCCGACCCACCAGGAGTGGCTTGAAACCTTTCTCGATTTTTTGCGCGATCGTTTGCAGGTGGAGGGGCGCTATGCCGATCCCGACCTGCGCTTATCGGCCCATCCTGGCGCCATTCCGCCGGATCTGATTCGCAGGGTGGGTGCCATGTTGCGCGGTGCCTTGCGCTGGGATACCGGCTTGTTGACCGAATGCATCGGGAAAACTTTGAGCGAGCCCAAACCGCACCTGTATTTTGATGGACCTTCGGAAGATTCCGGGATGGCCGACTTTATCTTGCAAGCTCGTCGAAGCGGGGTTCAGCTGGACCCAAAAAGTCGTTTGCTGTTTGCCGGGCAAAGTTTTTATTTGAATGGTGAATGTGTGCCGGTGCCCCCGGCTCAGCAGCGTGCATGGCGCACGTTGGCCGATCGGCGCAGGTTGGCCTCTTCCCGCATCGACGAATCTTTGGCGCGTTCGTTCTATCCTTTGTGGCAGGCAGGATGGATTAAATTTTTGTGATGGTAAGCGGGAAGCTTGTGACAAGATAAGCGTTTGGTGTATCCTGTCATGGTCTGGATGCCCTGTGACAGGGGGTTCAGTGAGTTTTCTCTCCATCTCTCACCCAAAAATAGGAAACATCATGAAACTGAATCTGTTGATCGCTTCTTTGTTCGCCGTGACTCTGGCTGCTTGCAGCAAGCCTGAAGCTCCCAAAGCGGATACTCCTGCCGCTCCTGCTGCTGACGCCGCTGCTCCTGCTGCCCCTGCCGCTCCTGCTGCTGACGCCGCTGCTCCTGCCGCTGCGCCTGCTGCTCCTGCTGCTGACGCCGCTGCTCCTGCCGCTGCGCCTGCTGCTCCTGCTGCTGATGCCGCCGCTCCTGCCGCTGCGCCTGCTGACAAGAAATAATCGTCACGCAATGCTTGAAAAGCCGGCCTTTTGGCCGGTTTTTTTTTAAAGATCAAACCAGCCGGAGCCGTTTTCCTGGTTTGCCAGGCACCAACGTGAGTCCTCTGTTCCCAGTGCGTGACGCAAGGCTGTGGCGGCATGCTCTGGGGTGTTGTTCTTGCGGCTGAGATGGGCGGCGACGATGCGCTGCAGGTCGCTATGGTCCAGGACTTTGATGAGTTCAGCGCAAGCTTGGTTCGAAAGATGTCCGTAAGCCCCGCGAACCCTTGCCTTGAGGGTGGCCGGATAAGGTCCTTGGTCGAGCATGGTGGGATCGTAATTCGATTCGATGAACAAGCCATGGCAACCCTGCAAGGATTGCTCGATGTGGGGGGTAATGCTGCCAGTATCCGTCAGGATGCCGAGTTTTCGCCCATTGGCCTCGATGACGTATTGCAGGGGTTCCCGTGAGTCATGCGGTACGGCGTAGGGATGGACAAGCAAGGATCCGAGCGTAAAAGAGAAACCGTCTGCGATGGTATGTCCTTGTGGGCCAAGATCATCGAGAATACCGGCCAGGGTGCCAAAACTGCCATAAACAGGGCAGCGTGCCTTTTTTTGCAGGGCAAGAACGCCGCCGATATGGTCGCTATGTTCGTGCGTGACCAAAATGCCCGACAGATCTTCTGGTCCGTGACCGAGCCGCTGCAGACGTCTTGTGGTGTCGGCCAGAGAAAAGCCGCAATCCACCATCAGCAGCGTGTCTTGGTGGGCCACCAGTAAGCCATTTCCTTCGCTGCCGCTGCCCAGCGAAGCAAAGCGAAGCGTCATGAGAGGATCAGCGCAGCTGGTCGTAGATCAAGGTCAAAATACGTTTGACGGTATCGGGGTTGGACTTGGATTCATCCTTGTTGCGCACATCCACCGTGGTGCCATGGCCGCTGATGCTGGTGACGCTGAGCCGATAGGTTTGCGTGTCGCGGGTCTTGTCCTCGGAGCGCCAGAACGCCAGCTTTGAGAGGAAACCGCTGTCACCATTCTTTTTGCGGGTTTCTTCTTCGCTGGTGTAACGGATGAAATACACACCAGCAGCACGGTCACGATCCTCGACGGTAAAGGCGCTGCGATCAAGCGCCAATCCCACGCGGCGCCAGGCACGATCAAAACTGTCTTTCATGTTGATGGTGACGGTGCCATCGGTCTGGGTTTCCAGTTGAGCCCCGCGATGCACCGGTGCCACTGCGGCAGCCGTTTCACCCTTTTTATCGGCTTCGGCGGCGACAGGTTTGGTTTCGATCTGTGCTGTGGCTTGATCGGCACTTTCGCCAAATTTGACGGCAAGCTTTCTCAAATATTCGGTTTCGATCTCGGGATCGTCGGCCACTGGCTGCCATAGTCCGCCGGTGTAATTGTTGCGGTCCATCATCTCTTCCATGCGCTTATGGAACAGATAAATTTCGGTATGGTCCGCATCGACGCGTTCGATACGGACGCGGAACTGGTCGCGCACCGGGCTGGTGAACAGATTGCCGATGACGCTGTTCACTGCCTGGCCCAGCATGCCTTGAGGCGAGGCTGTACGATTATTGGTCCAATCGGTTTCCATGACGCCCACCTTGGGGTCATCGGATTGCAATTTGTATCCGTTATCGCTCCAGAAAGCTTCCAGCAGGGGCCAGACTTTTTCGGCGGAGGCGTTGACCTTGAGCCAGCGTTGGTCGCCATCGTGCTCGACCATCACGGCATCCCCGTAGCTCGGCAACACGCCGCTATGGGAGGAGGCAACGGGTGCGTTGGTAGCCGGAGCTGCCGCCTGTTCCTGTTTGCTGCTGTTGTATTGGGAAAGGGTGGCGGCTCGATCTTCGCCGGGCACGGCATAACGATCGTCGGTTTGCACAGGGCTCAGATCCGGTGGGACATCGAGGCCGCTGGGATTGGACGTCGCTTCCGCCTTGTAATCGGTCTTTTTGGACTGAAACAGGTGGGTTGGAATGGTGCAGCCGGATACCAGGGCGGCGGACAGCAGGGCAACGAGAGACTTTTTCATGGATTCGGTGACGTCGACTAAAGGAAGAATGGGGGAGCCATCATGCGGGAATGGTACAGCCAGCGATGCGCAAGGCCTCCCGCAATGGATAATGGTGCGGCCTGGAAAGAGGGGTCAGGGGCAAGCGCAAGCCATGCCGGATCAGACCCATTTCGGCCAAGGCCCACTTGACGGGAATCGGATTGGCTTCGATGAACAGCAGGCGATGCAGGTCCAACAGGGCGTTGTGGATGGTGCGCGTGGTGGCGATGTCGCCTTCACGAGCAGCACGGCATAGCTGCGCCATCTTGGCAGGCGCGACGTTGGCGGTGACGGAAATGACGCCTTGCCCTCCCAATAGCAGAAATGGGGCGGCCGTTCCATCGTCTCCGGTGTAACAGGAGAACCCGGGTGGCGCATGGGCGATCAATTCGCTGGCTCTGAAAAGGTCGGCTGTAGCATCTTTGATGCCGATGATGTTGGGGTGAGAAGCAAGCTTGAATACGGTTTCGTTGCTGAGATCGGCCACGGTCCTGCCAGGGACGTTGTAGAGAATCAACGGCAGTTCAACGGCGTCGGCAATGGCGCAAAAATGCTGATACAGGCCTTCCTGCGTCGGTTTGTTGTAATAGGGCACGACGGAGAGGCCGGCTGCGGCCCCGACGCTGCGTGAAAACCGGCTCAGTTCAATGGCTTCGCGGGTGGCGTTGGCGCCAGTTCCAGCGATGACGGGCACCCGTCCGTCGGCAAACTCAACCGCTTTGGCAATCAGTTGTTCATGTTCAGCCACGGTGACGGTGGGAGATTCGCCGGTGGTTCCAACCACCACCAGGCCGTCGGTGCCCTGGCTGACATGCCAGTCGATCAGTCGCCGCAGGTCATCGAGGTTCAAACTTCCATCGTCGTTCATGGGGGTGACGAGGGCGACCAAACTTCCTTGAAACATCATGGGAAAAATCCTGGCAGGCAAAGCCGTCATTGTACTCCCCTTCGGCAATCTTTGAGAACAGCGATACGAGGATCGGGAGGGCAGTGAAGTTTGGGCTAGAATGAATCGCATGACGCATGAATCTGGCCAAAGGGAGACGGGCGATGGGCATGGGCGGCGAGCGGGTGCTGGTGGTCGATGTGGGGGGGACGCGGACCCGTCTGGCTTTGGCCCTGCAAGAAGGTGGGCATGTGCGATTATGGGATGAGCATACGGTATACAGCCGTCAATTTTCCTGCTTCGAAGCGGTTCTGGACCATTACAAGCAACAGGCGAACGGGGGTTGGCGCTGTGTGATGGCGGGGGTATCGGGGCCGGTGGCGGATCAAATGGCCCAAGTGACCAATCTTCCGTGGCGTATCGATGCCCAGGCCATCCAGGCGGGTGGCTATGGTCCCTGTCGTCTGTTGAACGATCTGGAAGCCGTGGCTTGGGGTGTTCCAGCTTTGGCGCAGGAGGAATTGTTCTGTCTCCAGGAAGGCAGGGTTGCCCCTGGGAACCGTGCCGTGATTGCTGCCGGGACTGGGCTGGGCGAGGCTGGCATGATGTTCGGGGGAGATTGCTGGCGACCCTTTGCTACCGAAGGAGGGCATGCGGATTTTGCGCCCCGGGATGCGCGTGAGGTGGCTTTATGGGGTGAGTTGGCCCATCGTTACGGGCATGTCAGTTGGGAGAGGGTGGTGTCGGGCATGGCCTTGCCTGAGCTGTACCAGTTTTTGTGCCGTTACCACAACGAGCCTGCCTCGGTGTTGGCGGACGGTGCCCCATCCTCCATGGAACCAGCGGCGGCACTGACTGCGGCGGCCATGGATGGCGACGCTCTATGCGAGACCCTGTTGGTTTGGTTTGCTGCCTTATATGGTGCCGAAGCAGGGAATCTGGCCCTAAAAATACTGAGTCGCGGGGGGCTTTACGTGGCCGGTGGCATCGCGCCCAAAATTTTGCCTTTCTTGCAACGTCCTGAATTTCTGGAAGCTTTTTGTGCCAAAGGCAGGATGAGACCCTTGCTGGAAAGCATGCCGGTGCATGTCGTCCTGTCGGACCGTGTGGCGCTCTACGGATTGGCGTTGGCAGCAAACCAGGCAGAGATTTGCTGACGAAACAAGGGGGCGCCCCCGTTGGCGGGGTGACGTACGGGCGTAGCCGCAATGCCCAGTGAGGCCAGCGTCGTGGCGCTCTTGCGACCAACGGCGATGACCTGGGCGGCGGGATAAAGGTTCAGGAAATGTTGCAGAACATCCCGCCCCAACTGCATTTCATGGTCGCTGGGGGTGCGGTTGCTGAGAGGTTCGTTGGGTTGATGGGGGTGCCAGGCGAAGGCGTTCCAGAGAACGAAGGCATGGCTGCTGCACGCTTGCAGCAGGGCAGGCCAGACGATGCTGGCGGTGGGTTCCAATGCTCCCAGAAGATTTTGCTTGCCATTGGAAAAGGTGGTTTGGCTGGTGCGGTGTTTGATTCCGGCAAAAAAGGGGCCGCCGACACCGGATTCCAACAGGCGTCGTTCGCTGGTCATGGCGCAGCCGGAGAACTTGGCGCCTTGGTAACCCGGGGCCTCGCCGATCAGCAGGATACGGGCGTGGTCCAGGCGTTCGTTCAGGTAGCGTGACAGATGGGATGCCCGTCGGGTTGGGGCATCAGGGCCAAGGTCGTTGTCGGGGTCATGGTCGCGCCAAGGGTTGAAGACATGGGGATGGCCGCGACATTCGGTCAAATGAGCGATAAAGGCTGCAACAGGCATGGTGATCGGGATTTTGACAAAGTCTGGGGTATGCTATCGTAACAGTTTATGTGATGGTCTTGAGACCGTTATTAAAGAATTCGGATGGATGGCCGATAGCCGGATATGGCATGTCACTTCCCTTCCGGTTCGGGGGTATTGAAAATGAAAAACAACGGTCCTGTTACCCAGAATGAGATCGATTACCACGATTCCAAGGTTTTTGTAACCCGTACCGACCTCAAAGGCATCGTGACCGATGCCAACGACGCGTTCGTGCAGATTTCTGGCTACAGCCTCGATGAGCTGGTGGGAACGAGTCACAATTTGGTGCGTCACCCGGACATGCCCCAATGGGCTTTTGCCGATCTCTGGGACACGGTCAAGAAAGGCCACCCATGGCGCGGCATTGTCAAGAACCGAGCCAAAAGTGGAGACCATTACTGGGTGCGCGCCACGGTATCGCCGGTGATGCGCGGTGGCCAGATCACCGGTTACATTTCGCTGCGTCGCCGGCCAACGCGGGCTGAAATCGCTGGCGCCGAAGCGCTCTATCGCAAGTACCCCGATGCGCCGCCACCGCGAAGCGGGGGGTGGCGTGTGGGGTATCGGCGCTTGTCGCTGGCCACCAAATTGCAGATCCTCATTCAGCCTCTTTTGCTGGTGTTGTTGACGGGGGCCACGGTTTTGGCCTATCAACAGATTCGTGGCTCGATTCTGGAAGAGGCCAGGAAGAAAGGCAGTGGCATTGCCATGCAGGTCATCGACAGTGCCAACATGTTGATGGAGACCGGTTCGATTTCCGACATCCATAACCGGCAGTTGATGATCAAGAAAATCGTTGAAGGTCAGCAGCTGGTGTCGTTGCGTTTGGTGCGCACGCCCCAGGTGGTGCGTCAGTTTGGAGAGGGGTTGCCCGAAGAGCATCTGGATGATCCTCTGGTCAAGCAGGTGATCGACTCCTCGGTGCAAGTACACAAATCCTTGCCCTACACCTCGCTGGCCTGGAAAGATGGGCGTCCGTTGATGCGTGTGATCACGCCCTACATCGAAAGTCACAGTTTTCATGAAACCGATTGTTTGATTTGCCATCAGGTTGAGGTGGGATCTTCCAACGGGGCCTCCGATTTCACCATGGATTTGTCCGAGAACTTCCATCGGTTGCACGTGATTACCTATTTGCTGGTGCTGACCCAGGTGATTCTGCAGGTGGCTTTGTACTTTGCCTTGCGTTGGGTGGTGGATCGTCTCGTTTCGGCACCCTTGCGTGAAGTTGGAAAGCACCTGGAAGAGATCGTCGATGGAGATTTCAGCCGTGCGGTGGATATTTCGGGGCGTGATGAAACCGGAGAGCTGTTGTGTGAGATTCAGTCGACCAAGGTGTTGTTGGGTGCTTTGACGGACCGCATTCAAACCACCTCGCGCTACATTTCCGAAAGTTCGGCGCAAATGGGGCAGGCGGTCAAGGTGGCCGACGAGGTTTCCAGAACCCAGTCCCAGGCGTCGCAGTCGGCGGCGGCCAGTGTGGTGGAAATGTCGGCCAGCATCGATGCCACGGCCGAAAATGCGCGCATGGTCGAGAAAATTTCCTCGGGCTCCCTGTTGGGGGCCAAGGATATCGTTCTGCAGGTCGTGGACAACATGGGCATCATCAGCCAGGAGGTGTTGCAGGCTGCTGAGTCGGTGCGGCAGTTGGGCGCGCGCGCGACTCAGATCACCGATCTGGTCAACGCCATCAAGGAAATCGCCGATCAAACCAACTTGCTGGCGCTGAATGCAGCGATTGAAGCCGCCAGAGCCGGAGAGCAAGGGCGCGGTTTTGCTGTGGTGGCGGATGAGGTGCGCAAGTTGGCGGGTCAAAGCGCGCAAAGCGGTGCCTTGATCGGTAAAGTGTCGCTGGACATCGGCGACGGGACCAAGGAAGCCATTGCTCGCATCGAATTGGCTGTGGATAAGGTGCATCAGGGTGAAAAAATGGCCGGCAAGGCGGGGGCTACCATCGATGAGATTGCCCGCAGTTCGGAAGAGATCATGCGCGGGGTAGGTGACATCGTGTCGGCGGTGCAGGTCCAGAGTGTCGAGGGCCGCGAAATTTCTCAGCGTATCGACTTGATTGCGCAGGGTGCGGAGAAAAATGCTGCGGTGGTTCACTCCATTGAAGAAGCCGATCGCCGCTTGAAAGAGTTGGTCAAGGAAATGGATTCGCTGACCAGTACCTTCAAAATCTGACCTGAGTTCAGGTTGTGCTGTGCTACAATGGCGCAACCTTTTCTTGCGTTCGCCCATGACCCAATTCGTATTTGTGACCGGTGGTGTGGTGTCCTCTCTGGGCAAAGGAATCGCCGCCGCATCGCTCGGGGCCATCCTGGA
>JAJYQG010000228.1 GCA_021794775.1 Pseudomonadota bacterium | reverse complement strand
AAAGAAGCGGTAACCCAGTCGGGAATCGATTTTTCGGCAGAGGCTGGCCTGGATTGTGGTCTTTTCTGGGGAACCGGCATGGGTGGGGCGGCCACTCTCGAACAAGCCTATATGGAGTCCCTGCTGGATGCCACGGCGCGTCCACGCCCGACGACCATCGTGGCGTTCATGGCCAATGGTTCAACGGGGCAGCTCGGCATCGAATACAAAATTCGTGGTCCAAGCATGACGTACAGTTCGGCCTGTTCTTCCTCGGCCGTGGCCATCGGTGAAGCCTTCATGGCCATTCGTCAGGGTCGTGTGCGCTACGCACTGACCGGGGGCAGTGAGGCCCTTCTGACCTTGGGGGTGATGAAAGCCTGGGAATCGTTGCAGACATTGGCCAAACCCGATGCGCACGCGCCGGAAACCTCCTGTCGTCCTTTTGCCAAGGACCGTTCCGGTTTTGTGCTGGGCGAGGGTGCGGCCGCGCTGGTGCTGGAAAGCGAAGCGTCGGCTCTGGCCCGTGGTGCGACCATCCTGGCCGAAATCGTGGGTTACGGCAACAGCACCGATGCGGGGCATATCACCCAACCCGATGCGGCAGGGCAGGCACGGGCCATTCGTGCGGCGTTGGACATGGCCTCTCTCGAACCCGCTCAGATCGATGCCATCAATGCGCATGGCACGGGCACCGTGGTGGGCGATGGCGTCGAGACCCGCGCTTTGAAGCTGGTTTTTGGTGCAGAGGCTTACCGTATTCCGGTCAGCGCCACGAAAGCGTTGCACGGTCATCTCATGGGGGCTTCCGGAGCCGTTGAAATGGTGGCCGCCCTGGGCGCTTTGCAACGTCGTGTGGCGCCTCCTACCGCCCATCTGGAGCAGGAAGACAGCGAATGTGATCTGGACTATGTGCGCGAAGGTGCGCGCCCGTTGCCACACATGGAGGTCGTCATGAGCAACTCTTTCGGTTTTGGCGGCAACAATGCGGTGCTGATCGCACGCCGCTACCGTTGACAGGGGGCGATATGTTGCCCGTTCGAGGCTACCGATCATGGCCCGTTTTTTTGGCGCTGCTGTTGATGACTTCGACGCTCGTCCAAGCCGAGGCGCCGATCACGGCGCCGTTCGTCGCCGTTCGCGCCTATTACCTGCTTGAAGTTGAAAGCGATCAACCGTTGGCCACCCTCAATCCGGATCAGCGGATCGAACCGGCATCGTTGACCAAGCTGATGACCGCCTATTTGATCTTTCAGGCCTTGCAGGGTCATAAGCTGACCCCTGGTCAATGGGTCATGCCCTCCAGCCATGCCTGGAAGATGCCGGGATCGCGTATGTTCATCCAGCCCGGCAAGGCTGTGACGGTCAACGAGCTGTTGCATGGATTGATCATCGAATCGGGCAACGATGCCGGTGTGGCATTGGCCGAAACGCTGGATGGCACGGAGGAGCATTTTGTGGCGCGCATGAATGCCATGGCCCAGGTTCTGGGCATGGACAATACCCATTTTGCCAATGCCACCGGGCTCCCCGATGCACAGCACTACAGTACGGCCAGAGATTTGGCCATGCTGGCTCGGGCGTTGATGCGGGATTATCCCGCTTATTATCCGTTGTACGGCCAGAAGGGGTATACCTACGACGGGATCAGTCAAGCCAACCGTAACCGGTTGCTGTGGATGGATCCCTCGGTGGATGGTTTGAAAACCGGCCATACCGATACCGCAGGCTTTTGTCTGATCAGCTCGGCCCAGCGCGGTCAACGGCGTTTGCTGTCTGTGGTATTGGGAGCCAGCAGCGATCTTGGGCGTACCACCGAAAGCCAGAAGCTTTTGAATTGGGGATTCCAGGCCTTCCAGAGTCAGCGTTTGTTTGCCCGTGGCCAGGTGGTCAAAACGCTGCCGCTTTACAAAGGGGAGCAGCCACAACTGCGTGTGGGCTTTGAGCGCGATGTGTGGGTGACCACGCCGGTGGGTCATGAGGGAGAGATGCGCAGGACCCTGACCACCTGGCAGCCGCTGATTGCCCCGGTGGCGGAGCATCAGAAGGTGGGAGAACTGAAGGTATACTACGCCGGTCAGACGATCAACAGCGCCGATTTGATGGCGCTGGAGTCCGTGTCGGTCGGCAATGCGTTCACCCGTGGGTGGGATACGATAAGGTTGATGGTGAAATGAAGGTTTATCTGAACGGCGAATTTTTGCCTCTCGAAGAAGCCCGGGTTCCGGTGATGGATCGGGGTTTTGTGTTTGGCGATGGGGTCTACGAAGTGGTTCCTGTATACCATCGTCGCCCCCTGGCCTGGGAGCGCCATTGGGCGCGCCTTGAGCATTCGCTGCAGGGGATTCGTCTGGCCAATCCGCTGAGCCGAGAGGCTTGGGAGCAGATTGTTGAAAGATTGGTGGCTGAGTCGGAGCAGGCCGATCAGTCTCTTTATCTGCAAATTACCCGAGGCGTGGCCCCGCGGGATCACGGTTTCCCAGCCAACATAGTACCCACCGTGCTGGCTATGAGCAAGCCGTTGGCGCCACCCCCCCAAGCCTGGCTGCAGGATGGGGTTCAGGCTGTGACGCGACAAGATGACCGCTGGTTGCACTGCGACCTCAAGACCACCGCTTTGCTGGCCAACCTGTTGTTGCGTCAACAGGCCCTCGATGTTGGTGCGGTGGAATGCATCCTGCTGCGCGATGGCCGATTGACGGAGGGAGCCGCCAGCAATGTCGTGCTGGTGATCGACGGGACCCTGGTCTCTCCCCCCAGAGACCACCGCATGCTGGCGGGCATTACCCTGGAGTTGGTGATGGCATTGGCGCAGCGCCATGGCGTGACGGTACAGGAACGGGAAGTTACCGAAGCCGAGTTGCGCGGCGCTCAGGAAATCTGGCTGACCTCCAGTACACGCGAAATGTTGCCCGTGACACGCCTCGACGGCGTTCCGGTGGGGACAGGGAAGCCTGGCCCTGTGGGGCAGCGTTTGTTGGCTGCGTATCAGGCGTTGAAATAAATGAACGAACAACCGCAAGACGGGACCGATCTGCTCCAGTTCCCATGCGAATTTCCCATCAAGGTCATGGGGTTGCGCACCGACCGGTTTGCTCAGACGGTATTGGAGGTTCTGCTGCAACATGTGCCCGATTTTGATGCCGGGACGCTGGAAATGCGCGCCAGTTCAGGAGGAAAATACCTGAGTGTGACGGGGACCTTTGTGGCGGTTTCCCGTGCCCAGCTGGATGGGCTCTATCGCGCACTTTCTGCCCACCCCGATGTGAGCATGGTGTTGTAGACACGATTGGACGGATTGCCCCCCCATCGTACGGTACGACTGGCAGGACAGTTGCTGCGCTTTTTCGATGCCCCGCAAGACTATGTTACCGTGTGGCGGGCCATGCGGGCGCTGACAGAACGGCGCACGGAGGATACCCCCGATGAATGGTGGATATTGGAACATGCGCCCGTGTATACCCAGGGTCAGGCGGGCCTCGATGTCTGGTTGACGGCCTTGCAACCCGACATTCCCCTGGTGCGCAGTGATCGGGGGGGGCAGGTAACCTACCATGGCCCAGGTCAGATTATGCTGTATGGGTTGGTCGATTTGCGGCGTCTGGGATTGACAGTCAGGTCTATGGTGTTCGCATTGGAAGAGGCCGTGCTGGGCTTGTTGAGCCATCATGGGGTGCGGGGAGAGCGGCGTGACGGGGCTCCCGGCGTCTATGTGGAAGGGGCCAAAGTGGCCGCGTTGGGGCTCAGGGTGCGTCACGGTTGCACCTATCACGGGCTGGCTTTGAATGTTGCCATGGACCTGGGGCCTTTTGCGGGTATTGTGCCTTGCGGATTGCCGGGTCTGGCGGTGACCCAAACCCGTGATCTTGGCATTCTTGCCGACCAGGGGCAGTTGGCGCATGAATTGGTGCGGCAGGTGATGATCTGCCTCGACCAGCAGAGGGAGATGGCATGAGTGTCAAAGAGAAAGGGGCGCTGAAAACAGCGCGCATCCCCGTCAAAGTGGTGACGCAGCCTGCGGTCCCGAAGCCATCGTGGATCCGCGCCCGCTTGCCCTCAGGGGCGCGTTTTGCCGAAGTGCGGGCCTTGTTGCGCGAGGAAAAGCTGCATACGGTCTGTGAGGAAGCCTCATGCCCCAATCTGGGGGAATGTTTCAGCGGGGGAACGGCGACGTTCATGATTCTGGGAGACCGTTGTACGCGACGTTGTCCCTTTTGCGATGTGGGTCACGGTAGACCCGACCCCGTGGATCAGGAGGAGCCGCTGCGTCTGGCGCGCAGCATCGCCCGCCTTGGTTTGCGTTATGCCGTGGTGACCAGCGTCGACCGCGACGATCTCCGTGATGGGGGTGCTGCGCACTTTGCCGCCTGTATCCAGGCTATCCGCCAGCATGCAGCGACGACCCGGGTGGAGATTTTGATCCCTGATTTTCGTGGCCGTCTGGAGGTTGCGCTGGACGTTTTGGGACAGGCATTGCCGGATGTCCTGAACCATAACCTGGAAACGGTTCCGCGTCTTTATCCGGCGGTTCGTCCTGGCGCCGATTATGACCATTCGCTGAATCTGTTGCAGTCTTTCGGACAGCGTCATCCCTCTATTCCCACCAAATCCGGGCTCATGTTGGGGCTCGGCGAAACCGAAGAAGAGGTGGTGGTGGTGTTGCATGATCTGCGTGCCCATGGGGTGAGCATGTTGACACTGGGGCAATACCTGCAGCCTACGCTGCATCACTTGCCGGTGCTGCGTTACTGGGAACCGGAAGCCTTCGACCGCTTGGCGGCGCAGGCACGAGCCATGGGGTTTTCCCAGGTGGCTTCTGGACCCATGGTGCGTTCCAGCTACCATGCTGAAATCCAGTCCCAAGGGTTGTTTTAGGGATTACTCGGGGAAAACCCGTTCCACTTCCACCTGCGCTGTCCCCTGATTGGCGTACCCCAGTTTCCACGCTGCGGTGTAGGTGAGATCGATGAGGCGGTCGCCCACGAAGGGGCCGCGGTCATTGACCCTCACCACCACCGATTTATGGTTGGCAAGGTTGGTGACGCGAACGTAGCAGGGGATGGGCAGGGTGTTATGGGCGGCGGTCATGCCGTACATATCGTACAGGTCGCCATTGGAAGTTTTCTGGTGATGGAACTTGCGCCCATACCAGGAGGCGGTGCCACGCATGCGGTAGGGCTTGTTGCGGATGTCCGGGACATACGTCTTGCCCAGGGCGGTGTAGGGTCGATTGGCAAACCGGTTGAGCGGTTCGCGTTTGGGGACGGCATCGGGAATGCTGGCCAGGTCGGCGGGTGGGTGAAGCCCCATGCCATCGGTGGCTGGACGGGTTGTCGTGGAAATCGGCGCGGGTTGGGGGGGCAGGGAAGAACATCCGCCCAGAACGAGTGCCAACAGGCTGGCGACGGACAGTTTTTTCAACAGGTTCTCCTACTGTTTGACCAGTTTGCGATGGTGATGCACGCTCATGAGAAAACCGATGCTGCTGAACAGGGTCACCAGCGAGGTGCCCCCGTAGCTGAGGAACGGCAGGGGAACCCCCACCACGGGCAACAAGCCACTGACCATGCCCATGTTAACAAAAGTGTAGGTGAACAGGGTCATCGACAACGCGCCGGCCAGCAAGCGCGAAAAAGGGGTTGACCCTTCGTTGGCGATGTAGAAGCCGCGGGTGATGAGGATCAGCATGGCGCCCAGAAAGACCAGTTCGCCGACGAGGCCGAATTCTTCACCAAACACCGCGAAAATGAAGTCGGTGGTATGCTCGGGCAAAAAATCGAGATGGGCTTGTGTGCCATGCAGCCAGCCCTTGCCGAGTACGCCGCCAGAACCGATGGCGATCATCGATTGCAGGGTATGGTATCCCGCGCCCAAAGGATCCTGGGTGGGATCAAGAAAGGTCAGTACGCGTTTTTTTTGATAACCATGCAGCAGTGGCCAGATGAGAGGCAGAGAGGCCAGGGCCAGACCCGCAAGCAGTCCCATCACCTTCCAGGGCAGGCCAGCGTAATACAGGATGTAGAATCCCGAGGTGGCAATCAGCAAAGCGGTTCCAAGGTCAGGTTGGCGCAGGACCAGCACCACCGGGACGCCGAGCATGAAGGCCGCAACGGTAAAGTCGTGCCAGTCCGGGGTGCGTGCGCGCCACTCGAAATAACTGGCCAGGGCCATTGGCAGGGCCAGTTTCATCAGTTCCGAAGGTTGCAGATGCAAAGGACCAATGTGCAGCCAGCGACGGGCACCATGGCTGACTTCGCCAAACAAGGCGACGGCGATGAGGGCCAGCAGGGCGGCGCCGTAGAGTGGCAGGGCAAGTCGTTGCAAGATTTGCGGTTGGGTGCGCGCCACGATGATCATGGCCGTGAAAGCCAGCGCCAGATTGCGCAGCTGATTGATGACCTTGCCCCATTCCATGCCGGCAGCGCTGTAAAGGACGATCAGGCTGAATCCGACAAGAAACAGCATGGTGTGAAACAGCGTGGCGTCCAGTGGGGTCAGCCAACGGAGCAGGCGTGTTCTAATCGGGGTGGGGTTCATGGGGTGTTTCTTCGTTGGGCTTCGTGGGAGCGACCTTGCCGGTGAGATAGTAATCGAAAACCCGACGTGCGATGGGGGCGGCAACCGAGCCGCCATGGCCGCCATTTTCCACCAGCACGGCAATGGCGATGCGGGGTTGGTAGGCAGGGGCGAAGGCTATGAACAGGCCGTGGTCGCGGTTATGCTCGGCGAGTGCGCTGGCATTGTATTTTTCTCCCTGGCGTACGGCAACAACCTGGGCCGTGCCTGTTTTTCCTGCGACGGGGTAGGTGGCACCGGCCCAGGCGCTGGAGGCTGTTCCGCCCGGAACGGTGACGCCGGTCATGGCCTCGGTGACCACGTCCAGGTCTTGGGGTTTGAAGGAGAGGGTCTGCACAACTTCAGGAGAAACGGCATCGATTTGTCCGGTGGCGGAGTTGCGAATGCTATGCACCACATGGGGTTTCATGCGGATGCCGCGGTTGGCCAGCGCCGCCGTCGCCATGGCCAATTGCAGCGGGGTAGCCAGAACATAACCCTGGCCAATGCCACATACGACGGTTTCGCCGGCATACCAATCCTGGTGGTAACGTTTTTCTTTCCAGGCGGTGGAGGGGTATAACCCCGCTGCTTCGCCATTCAGGTCGATGCCGCTTTTCTGGCCAAAACCGAACAGGGTGAAGAAGTCGTGCATGGCGTCGATCCCCAGATCGTTGGCCAGACTGTAGTAATAAGTGTCGCAGGAATGCACGATTGAACTGCGGAGGTTGACCATGCCATGCCCTCCTTCCTGCCAGTCACGGTAACGGTGGCTGCTGCCCGGAAAAGAAAAATAGCCGGGATCGGCGATGGCCTGTTCCGCGGTGCGTTTTCCCAACTGCAGGGCAGCCAGCGCCATGAAGGGTTTGACCGTCGAACCTGGCGGATATTGGCCATGCAGCGCGCGATTGTTCAACGGTTTGTCCGGCGAATGGTTGAGGGCATCCCAATGTTCCTGGTCGATGCCATCGACGAACAGGTTGGGATCGAAACCAGGCTGACTGACAAAGGCCAGAATCTCGCCGTTGGCCGGATCGACGGCCACCAACGCGCCATGCTGTTGGCCAAAAGCTTCCTCGGCGATGGTTTGCAGACGGGCATCGATGCTGAGATAGAGATCGCTGCCGGAGACGGGCGGGGTTTCGGACAATTGGCGCACGCCATGCCCGGCCGCATCGGTTTCAACCTGTTCCGAACCGGTGGTGCCATGCAGCAGCGTCTCGTAATAGGCTTCCACCCCGGTTTTGCCGATGTGATTGGTGCCGCGGTACTGGGAGCCCAGGTCTTCGTCTTCAAGATGGTCGAGATCATCCTCGTTGATGCGGCCGATGTAGCCGACGAGATGGGAGGCATGTTCGCCCAGAGGATAGAAGCGTGTCAGACGGGCTTCGATGTCAACGCCGGGGAAACGGTAGCGGTTCACTGAAAAACGGGCCACTTCCTCGTCGCTCAGATGGGTCCGGATCGGAATGGGCGCAAGACCGTGGGTTTCATCACGCATTTTCTGAAAAAGTTTGCGATCGGAGGTC
>JAJYQG010000027.1 GCA_021794775.1 Pseudomonadota bacterium | reverse complement strand
ATATTGTATTGCCTTAATGTGAAAGTTTCGTGACACCCGGACCCCTACGATGCTCCCAGCCCTCAGCAGCCTTTCCGCACCCTCCCTCCATTTGCATGCGGCTTTGCCGACCGCGGCCCTACCCATCGTGCAGGAGGCCGAACATCCCGTTCTGGAAATCCTTCTGGGCCTGGGCATGATCCTCATCTGCATGACCATCCACAGTTTTGGTATGTACCAGGTCATGCATCGCCTGGAAAACCACCTCTCGCGCTACGTCCGCGAGAACCGCGAATTTCGGCGACAGGTGTATTTTCTTTATCTTGTCACCCTGATTCTCATCACCCACCTCTCGGAAATCACCGCCATCGCCTTCATCATCCATGAGATGCACCTGTTTCCCAACTTCCGCACCGATTTCTATCTGGCTGGGGAAACCTACACCTCTCTGGGTAATGGCGATGTCCTGCTGCCAGCCGGCTGGCGCCAACTGTCGATGTTCATCACCATGTCCGGGCTGCTGACCTTTGGCTGGACCACCGGGGTGTTGGCCAGCATCGTCGGCAAAACTTACGATGCCCAGTTTGCTGCCCTGCGCCATAAGCAGGCGCGCCACCATAAAACAGACACCCAAGCCGATCATGATGCTTAAGCCAAGATCCGTGATGGGAGAATGGCTTGCTTTGTTATTCTTGGGAGGCATTGCCGAACTGGGTGTACTGAGCGCCATCCCCCAGCTTTTATTTCCCGAACTGGCCGCCTTGTCTTACGATATTTTCAAGCGCCCCAGGGGGAAATGGGCCAGTGCTCCGGTGATGCTCGTCGTCACACCCACGCTGACCGCCATCCTGGGGCTGCTGCTCCAGCATCGCCTGGGTTATGGACCGTTGTCCCTATCGCTCGCCATCGCCGGAGCCATGCTGCTCATCCAATGGTTAAAGTCGCCGATTGCGCCCGCCATTTCTGCCGGCGCCCTGCCCATCGCGCTGGATGAAGGCAGTTGGTGGTATGTCGCGGCAGTGGCTTTCAGCACCTGCGCGCTGGCCCTGGCTGCGCGTTTGAGTCTGGCATGGCGTCATGTCCCGATCCTGCCGGTCACCCCTCTTGCCGATAAAATCGACGACGAAGTGGAAAGCCCCGCATCGGAATATGCCTGGTTACCCTACTTCATCCTGTTTCTGGCGTTGGCCATGGCCCTCGTCCATTGGACCGGGTGGCGTTTTTTGCTCTATCCCCCGCTGATCGTCATCGCCTATGAAATGTTCGCCCATGCCAACGTCTGCCCTTGGGCCAAAAAACCCTTTCTTTTGGTGCTGACCTGTCTCACCACGGCTTCGACGGGCCTGGCCATTTTCTTTTTACTGGGGCATAACCCATTGGCCATCATGGCCTCGGTCGCCGTATCCATCGTCATGATTCAGCGGTTTGACCTGCATGTTCCCCCCGCGACAGCGGTTGGCCTGCTGCCCTTCGTCATTGAAAGACCTGACTGGCATTTTCCACTGGCCGTCGCAACAGGAACCGGACTGCTCGCCATCCTGTTCCATTTTTTCAGGAAAGGGCAACGACGCTGATCAGGATTTCTTGCGGAAGATGGTTTCTTCCCCTGCCAGCAGTTTTCGGATATTGGCGTGGTGATGGGCGAGCAGAATCACCGCCAACAACAGCACGGTGCCACGCATCCCCCAGGAAGCAAGCAAAAAAACACCGAAGACTGGTGTCGCCACCGACGTGCATAAGGCCGACAGGGATGAAATCCGGGTCACCGCCATCACCGACAGCCAGACGGTCAACGAACAGAGCCCCAGCAGCGGGTTAAGGGCCAGCAAAATACCCAACGCCGTGGCCACACCTTTGCCACCCTTGAAGCCAAAAAATATCGGATAGCCATGCCCCAGAAAAACGGCGATGGCCGCCACTTCGGTCGCTGCAGGATCAACGCCCAACGGAACCAGACCGTGCATCACCCCCCATACCGCCAGCCATCCCTTGCAGGCATCGCCCAGCAATGCAAGGGCCGCTGCCGTTCGATTGCCGCCCCGCAACAGGTTGGTGGCGCCGGGGTTTTTCGAGCCAAAAGTGCGGGGGTCGGGCAATTTCATGCGTCGACTGACCACGATGGCAAAAGATACGGAGCCGATCAGGTAGCAGCCCAAGGCCACCAAAGCCAAAACACCGTCATGCAGGTTCACGGAAGCTCATCCTCGTGGGTGGTGACGCGCGTGAAGTTCCCGCAATCGTTCGCGCGCCACATGGGTATAAATTTGGGTGGTTGAAATGTCCGCATGCCCCAGCAGCATTTGCACCACCCTCAAATCGGCACCGTGGTTGACCAGATGGGTGGCGAAAGCATGGCGCAACGTATGCGGCGAGAGTGGCACCATGATGCCCGCTGTCGCGGCATGATGCTTGATACGATACCAGAAAGCCTGTCGCGTCATGGGCTGTCCCCGTGGGGTGATGAACGCATATTCTTGCATCGTGCCCGCAAGCCACATCACGCGGATTTCACGCAGATAACGTTGAAGCCACTGTATCGCAGGCTCCCCGAGGGGAACCAGGCGTTCCTTGTTGCCTTTGCCCAAGACGCGCACCACCCCTTCGGCCAACCCGATCTGGGCCAGTCTCAAGGTAACCAACTCGCTGACACGCAGTCCGCTGGCATACAAGACTTCAAGCATGGTTCGGTCACGGAGTCCCAGCGGCGTTTCCACCTGAGGGGCCTCGAGCAAACGCTCAACCTCGGTCTCAGACAAACTTTGGGGCATGGACCTGACCTGGCGCGGCGAATCGAGGCGCGCCGTCGGATCGCCGGAGCCTGGATGAACCCGCACCCGGTGGCGAAAAAAACGGCGCATGCTGGTCAAACAACGGGCTGCCGTCGCGGGTGAGGCGCGGCGCTGCAGATAAAGCACCGACATCCACTGTTGCAGATGCGCTTCGGTCACATCATGCCAGCCTGACAAATGGTGCAGGTCTTCAAGCCAGCCCCACAGCTGCCGCAAATCACTGCGGTAGCTCTCCAAGGTCAGGCGCGCAAGCCCCTCTTCCAGCCATAGGCTGTCGCAAAAAGCATCCAGCTCATCATCAACAGCTCGAGCAGGAGGCAATGGTTCCACGCGCACCCCACCGGCATCAACCGCAATCAGCCAGCCTTGGTCTCGCGCACACGGTTGGGCAGTTTTTCACGGATACGGGCCGACTTGCCGGAACGTTCGCGCAGATAATAAAGCTTGGCACGGCGCACATCGCCACGACGCTTCACTTCAATGCCCGTAATCAGTGGCGACCAGGTCTGAAAAGTACGTTCCACGCCTTCACCGGATGACACCTTGCGAACGATGAACGACGAATTCAAGCCGCGGTTACGCTTGGCAATCACCACGCCCTCGAAAGCCTGAACACGCTTGCGCTCCCCTTCCACGACCGAAACGCTGACCACCACCGTGTCCCCAGGTGCAAAAGAGGGGATTGTCTTGCCCAGACGGGCCATTTCTTCCTGTTCCAACTGCTCAATGACATTCATGATTCGACTCCTGCCCCAATTGGGCTTTTTGAAACTCTTCCAAGAGTTTTTGATCTTCCCCGGACAGCGGTTGGCGGGCCAACATATCCGGACGTTTTTGCCAGGTGCGGCCCAAGGACTGCATCCTGCGCCAGCGCTCGATATCAGCATGATGGCCCGACATCAAAACTGGCGGTACTACCCTTCCTTCAAACATTTCAGGGCGGGTGTAGTGAGGGGCCTCCAACAGCCCATGCACAAACGACTCCTGCCCTGCCGAATCGGCATTGCCCAGGGTTCCCGGCAATTGACGGATGACGGCATCCATCACCGCCATCGCGGGCAATTCCCCCCCCGACAACACAAAATCCCCCAGCGAAACTTCTTCATCCACCACGGCGTCGATGAGCCGTTGATCTATCCCTTCGTAACGCCCTGCCAGCAGCACCATCCCCCCCAGCGCCGCCCAGGACAAGACCCGTTCATGGGTCATCGGGGCGCCCTGGGGCGTCAAATACACCACCTTCGGTTGCTCCACCCCCAATCCTGCAAGGTGTTGCTTGGCCGCCTTCACTGCGCCCATCAGCGGATCGGGCAACATGACCATGCCCGGACCTCCACCGTACGGCCTGTCATCGATGGTACGATAACGGTCGTGGGTGAAATCGCGCGGATTCCACGTCGCCAACGACCACACGCCCTGTTCCCTGGCCCGGCGCGTCACCCCGTAATCGGTCAACGCCGCCAGCATGTCAGGAAACAGCGTGATCACGCTGAAGCGATAACTCATCCGAAATCAGCGCCCCAATCCACCGTGATGCACCGCGCCATCCGATCGACATCCTGCAATATCGGCTCGACAAAGGGAATCAAACGTTCTTGCCCTTCATCTTGAACCACCAGAACCGGGTGTCCCCCCGTTTCCAACAATCCGCTCACCTGACCCAGCGGCACCTTTTCAGCCCCTACCACCGCCATCCCTACGAGATCGGACCAGTAATACTCGCCCTGCGGCAGAACGGGCAAGGCATCCCGCGGCACCGCCACTTCGCTGCCTCGCAGGCGCTCGGCACCACTGCGATCCGTCACCCCTTCCAGCAATACCACCAAGGCTCCGCCTTGAATTTGCCATTCCAGCAGAGGATGAGGCCGGTAATCGCCCGACTGACCCAACCACCATACCGGGTAATGCGCCAGACCGTCCAACTCATGGCTGAAGGTCTGGATTCTGAGCCACCCGCGAACCCCGAAAGGAAGTCCGACACGGCCCATGACCACCCATTCAGGCTGCGACAGCTTGGGCTCCCGCTTGCTTGATCAATTTCTGAACCGCATCGGAAGGTTTGGCTCCGCGCTCACGCCAGAACTCAACCCGTCCGAGATCAAGACGCAAGGCATCGGAACCTTCACCGATCAGAGGATTGTAGAACCCCAGACGCTCGATGAAGCGACCATCACGACGATGCCGTGAATCCGCCACCACCACGTTGTAGAAAGGACGGTTGCGCGCACCGCCACGAGCCAATCGAATCACGACCATAGTCCGAATCCCTGTGGAAGAAGTATCCCGGACCACCCGGAATACGAAAAAGTCTTTGATTATAAACCGGGAGACCCGATCAATGCAAGAAGCCCCACAAGCCCCGCGTCAACCGCACAGGCTGCGTTGCAAAAATTCGTGGAAATGCAGCATCCCATCTTCCATGGGTGACTGGTAAGGGCCAGCTTCATCCTTTCCCCTTTGCCACAGCGCACGGCGCCCGCGATCCATGCGCGTACAAATCTCATCGTCTTCCCGCGCCGTTTCCAGGTAGGCTTGCTGCTGGGCCTGAACAAACTCCCGCTCAAAGAGCACAATCTCTTCCGGGTAATAAAACTCGACCACATTGGTGCAAGCCTGGGGACCATTCGGCCAGACGGTGCTGATCACCAGCACATGGGGATACCATTCCACCATGACATTGGGAAACAGCACCATCCAGATGGCGCCATTGGAAGGTTCACGCTCGCCACTGTAGCGACGCACCGCCTCATGCCAACGCTGGTACACCTCGGAACCCGCGCGACGCAGATGATCCTTCAGTCCCACGGTCTGGACGCTGTAACCCGCCCCGAATTCCCAACGCAGATCGTCGCAATTGACAAAACCCGACAACCCCGGATGGAAAGGCACAACGTGGTAATCCTCGAGATAGACCTCAATGAAGGTTTTCCAGTTGAAGGGATGCTGAAACGTTTGCACCGTGTCCAACTGGTAGCCCGTGAAATCCAAATCCCGCGCAGCCTGACAACGCTGCAATTCGGCCACCACTTTTTCACCCCCCTCAAACAACAGCCCATTCCAGGATGTCAGGGGGAAACGTTCCAGATCAAGGCAGGGGCGCGCATCAAAATGCGGCGCGCCAGCCAGCTTGCCTTGCAAATCGTAGGTCCAGCGATGCAAAGGGCAAACGATGTTATGCGCATGTCCACGCCCTTCAAGCATGATGGCTTGACGATGGCGACAGACGTTGGACAACAGTTCAACACCCCGGCCGTTATTGACCAGCAAAGCCGCATGGTCGCGCCAAGGCAACGAATGATAGTCTCCCGCCTCAGGCACCAGAAGCTGGTGGCCGGCGTAGCGCGGACCCGCCAGGAACAGTCTCTCCCACTCGACACCTTCGACTTCAGCATCGAAGTACCAGCGCAAAGGCAGATGGGGCACCGCACCGGCAAATTGTGACAGAGAGCCCAAGTCGCTCATATCCACACCCTATAACCGAAAAACAAGAATGCAGGTTGCATAATCAGGATCGCCGCCGCAGCCCGAACAGAACAAGAGCGGAATTATACCCCAACTTACAACACCAAGACCAGTGATCGGGTAAACTACAGGGTTGCAGCATGGATTTTGTGAGACCGCACATGGACCCGACTTTGCCAGACAGTTACGAAAGCGCCCTTCAGGAACTGGAAGAACAACTGAACCGCCTGGAGACTGGACAACTCACCCTGGAAGAAGCCCTGACAACCTACCAACGCGGCAGCGTTCTGCTCCAGTATTGCCAGCATCGCCTGGCCGATGCCGAACAACGCATCCGCGTACTGGAAGGGACCAACTTGAGGGATTACCCTTCCCCATGACGCCACCTGTGACGCTTGACCTGTGGATTGAACGCCAGCAACAGGCCCTGGGAACCTTTCTGGCGCAGCAACTCCCGGCGCCGGCGCAAAGCCCCCAGGACCTGCATCAAGCCATGCGCTACGCCACCCTGGGTGGAGGCAAACGCTTGCGCGCCCTGCTGACACTGGCCTGCGCCGAACTGCTCGACATGCCCAGAGAGCCGTCTTTACGTGCGGCAGGCAGCCTCGAATTGATCCATGCCTATTCCCTGATCCACGACGACCTGCCTTGCATGGACAACGATGCCCTGCGGCGGGGTCAACCCACCTGTCACATTCGTTTTGGCGAAGCCACCGCCCTGCTGGCAGGCGATGCCTTGCAATCCCTGGCTTTTCAGTGGTTGACCGACTCCTGCGCCCCAGGCCACGAGGCACGCCATCTGGCCCAGGTACGTTTGCTGGCCATCGCCAGTGGTTCACGCGGCATGGCAGGCGGGCAAGCGCTCGATCTGGCCAGCCACCGCACGTCGCTGTCGCTGGACGAACTGGAAGCCATGCACCTGAAGAAGACAGGGGCCCTGATTCGCGCCGCCGTCCTGCTGGGAACCCTATGCGGCACGACGGACATCGCCCCGTCCATCATCCACGACCTGACCCATTTTGCCAATCGATTGGGCCTTTTGTACCAGATCGTAGACGATATCCTCGACGTCACGTCAGACAGCGCCACCCTGGGCAAAACAGCAGGCAAAGACGATGCCCACAACAAGGCCACCTACGTCACCCTGCTGGGCCTTGGCGCTGCCCGGGACAAGGCGGCGGAGGTTCTGGACGAAACCCTGGTCGCGCTTGCGCGCGTCCCGGGCAACACCGAGTATCTGCGTGGCTTGACGCAACGAATCAGCGCACGTCATCATTGAACCACCATGCCGTCCTTCGCCCCTGCCAATTTGGATGACATCCGCTCTCCCGCCGACCTGCGCCGCCTCGACAGGCGCGCCTTGCCCGGTCTGGCCCATGATCTGCGCGCGTTCATTCTCCACAGCGTGGCCAAAACCGGCGGCCATCTGTCCAGCAATCTCGGTACCGTTGAACTGACCCTGGCACTGCATTACGTCTTTGATACCCCGGATGATCGCCTGATCTGGGATGTCGGACACCAAACCTATGCCCATAAGATCCTGACAGGGCGCCGCCACGAAATGGGAAGTTTGCGCCAGTACGGTGGCCTGTCCGGCTTTCCGCGACGTTCCGAAAGCCCTTACGATGCCTTTGGCACCGCCCATTCCAGCACCTCGATCAGCGCGGCCCTGGGCATGGCCACCGCCTTTCATCGCGCAGGACGCCCCGAACGCAGCATCGCCATTATCGGCGACGGCGCCCTGACCGGCGGCATGGCCTTCGAGGCCATGAACAACGCCAAGCTTACCGGCGCCAATCTGATCGTGGTGCTCAACGACAACGATATGTCCATTTCCCCGCCGGTGGGCGCACTCCAGCACCATCTGGCACGCCTGCTGTCCGGACGCTTCTAC